>JAIYAI010000448.1 GCA_027489135.1 Acetobacteraceae bacterium | reverse complement strand
GGTCGCGATCCTGGAGGATTGATCCTGACCCCTGGGCAAGCCTGCCCCAGCCCCGGTAGAATCCCGGGGATCATCGGAGCACGCCATGAGCACCACCGCCCCCGCCAAGCCCCGCGGCCGCCAGTTCTTCGCCAATCCGGGCCCGACCAACATCCCGGATTCCGTGCTGATGGCGACGGCGCACCAGACCGTCGACTTCAACGATCCGAACTTCACCGCGATCTACTGGGAATGCTTCGAGGGGCTGAAGCGCATCCTCAAGACCAAGCAGTCGATCTTCCTCTACACCGGCTCCGGCCACGCCGCCTGGGAAGCCAGCCTCGTCAACCTGCTCTCGCCGGGCGACGTGATCCTGGTGCTGGAGAGCGGGCATTTCAGCCAGTCCTGGGCGCGCATGGCGACCGACCTCGGCATCGAGGTGCGGACGGTGCCGGCGGAGTGGCGCCGCGGCGTCGATCTCTCCGCGCTGACGGCGGAGCTTGCCGCCGACAAGGCGGGCGCGATCAAGGCCGTGGGCGTCGTGCACAACGAGACTTCGACCGGGATGATGATCCCGGTGCAGGAGGTCCGCGCGGCGATCGACGCCGCGAAGCACCCGGCGCTGCTGCTGGCCGACACCATCTCCTCGCTCGGCAGCCTCGACTTCCGGATGGACGAGTGGGGCGTGGATTGCGCCGTCGGCGGCAGCCAGAAGGGGCTGATGCTGCCGACCGGGCTCTCCTTCACCGGCGTCTCGGCCAAGGCGCTGGAGGCGCACAAGACCGCCAAGCTGCCGCGCCACTACTTCAACTGGACCGCCATGCAGAACCGGCCGCTGAAGAGCTTCCTCGGCACCGTGCCGATCAGCTTCTTCTACGGCATGAAGGAGGCGCTGCGCCTGATCGAGCAGGAGGAGGGGCTGGAGAACGTCTTCAAGCGCCACTCCCGCCTCGCGGAGGCGGTGCGCCAGGCGGTGCGGCACTGGTCCGGCAACAACGGGCCGCAACTCTTCTGCCAGACGCCGTCGCGCCTGTCGGACAGCGTGACGGCCGTGCTGATGCCGGAGGGGCACAACGCCAATGCGCTGCGCAAGGTGGCGATGGAGCGGTTCAACGTCTCGCTCGGCGGCGGGCTCGGGCCGCTGGACGGCAAGGTGTTCCGCATCGGGCATCTCGGCGACCTGAACGAGCCGATGATCCTCGGCACGCTCTCCGTCATCGAGCTGTCGATGAAGGTGGCCGGCATCCCGCACGCGCCGGGCGGTGTGGACGCGGCGATCGCGTATCTGGCAGCCGCCTGACGCCGTTCCCTCCCCCGCCTGCGGGGGAAGGTTAGGGTGGGGGTGGCCTCCAAGCGATGGCACCGCCACCCCCATCCCCGACCCTCCCCCGCCAGCGGGGGAAGGGGGAAGCGTCAGACCGGCTTCGCCTCCTTCAGCACGCCTTCCTGGAAGGCGAGGCCATGGCCCGGCCGCTCCGGCGCCGTGATGAACCCGTCCGCGACCTGCGGCGGATCGACCCAGACATCGTCCAGCAGCCCCATCTGCTCCGCCCAGATCCCGTTCGGGATGCTGGCCAGCAGGTGCACGTTCAGCTCCGGGAACAGGTGGGGCGCCATGGTCATGCCCCAGGTCTCGGCGACGGTCGCAATCTTGCGCAGCTCCGTCATGCCGCCGCGCATCGGGTCGGGCTGCAGGATCGGCAGGCGGGGGTTCTCGAAGAAGGGCTTGAGGTCGGCGCGGCCGAAATGCGTCTCCCCACCGACCACGCGCATGTCGAGCGCCTCGGCGCAGCGGAGATAGCCGGCATAGTCGTCGGCCAGCACCGGCTCCTCCAGCCAGTAGATGTCGTATTTCTCCAACTTGCGGCCCATGGTGATCGCGACATCGGCGGACCAGCCCATGTTCACGTCGATCATGATCTCGATATCGGGGCCGACCGCATCGCGCATCCGCCGGACGTTCTCGGCATCGGTGCGCAGGTCGCCGACATGCGCGACCTGCATCTTGATGGCCTTGAAGCCCTGGGCGACGTAGTGCTTCGCCTTGGCGATCATGCCGTCGCCGCGGGAGCCGCGGAAGCAGCCCGAGCCATAGATCGGGATCTTCGTCCGATAGCTGCCCCAGAGCCGGTGCAGCGGCAGCCCCGCCGCCTTGCCCACCACGTCCCAGAGCGCGATGTCGATCGCCGACTGCGCCATCATGGCCACGCCGCCGCGCCCGCCGGTCAGGGTGGTGCGCCAGAGGTCGCGCCAGATCGCCTCCACCTCGGTCGCGCTGCGGCCGAGGATGCGCGGCGCCATCGCTTCCTCGATGCAGGTGCCGATGGTGCGCATCAGCGGCAGGTTCAGCAGGTGCAGGTAGCCCATGCCGGTCAGGCCGGATTCGGTGACGATGTCGACGATGACGAGGTCCCGCATCGGGCCGAGGGCATGGCCCGCCATCCAGGGATCATCGGCCCAGGGCATGCGGAGGAGGCGCGTGCGCACCTCGCGGATCGTCAGGTCGGGTGCGGTCATGGTGAACGTTCCTCCGAAATCACGGGCCGCCACACGCGCCAGGTCAGCGCCAGCGCCAGCAGCCCCTCGAGCCCCGTCATGATGCACGCCGTGCGCGCGCCGAAAAGCTCCGCCAGGATGCCGAGGTGCAGGAAGCCGATGGGCCCGAGCCCGATGCAGACCGTCAGCACGCCGAGCACGCGAGACCGCATCTCGGGCGGCGCCGCGAGATAGACCAGCGTCGCCTGCATCACCGCGAAGCAGGCCTGGCCGACACCGCCCAGCACCAGCGCCGGCCCGGCGAGCGCGACGGACGGCGCCAGCGCGAAGGCGATCAGCAGCACCAGGTACAGCACCAGGCCCGAGACGTAGATCCGCGCATAGTGCCTCGGCCGCGCCACCAGCCCCAGCACCAGCGCGCCCAGGAAGGACCCCGCCCCGTCGAGCGAGGAGAGCAGCCCCGTTCCCTCCGCGCCGAGGCCAAGATGCTGCTGCGCGACCACGGGAATGAGCGAGGTGAAGGGCCAGCCGAACACGTTGAAGACGATGGTGATCCACAGCACCCCGCGCAGCCGCCTGTCCCGCCAGGCGAGGCCGATGCCTTCCGAGATGCGCGCCAGGAACCCCTCGCCCGGCGCCGCCGCGCCCGGGCCCGCGCGCATGCGGATGCTGATCGCGAAGCCCACCGCCAGCACCTGCAGCACCGCAGCGAGGGCGAAGGCGCCGGCGACGCCGACCACCGCGAAGACCACGCCGCCAATGGATGGGCCGATCATGCGAGAGGCGTTGTTGGTGGCGATATCCATCGACATCGCGCGCCCCATGCGGTCGGCGCCGACCGCGAGCCCCAGCATCATCCGCCGCACCGGATTGTCCGACGCCCAGGCGAAGCCCGAGACGAAGCACCCGAGCGCGACCTGCCACATCTCCAGCATGCCCGCCCAGGCCAGCCAGGCCATGGCGGCGGAGGCGACGGCGCCCATCGCCGCGATCACGATCAGCAGGCTGCGGCGCTCGACGCGCTCGGCCAGCGCGCCCAGCGGGGCCCCGAAGAGACCCATCGGCAGCAGCCGCAGCAGGGTCATCAGGGTGACGAGAAAGGCCGATCCCGTCGCCTCCAGCACGAAGAGGGCGACGGCCAGGGTTTCCAGCCCGCGCACGATCGAGAGGTTGAGGCCCACCAGCCAGAGGCGGCGATAGTCCGGCTCGGCCAGCAGCCAGCGCCGCGACGCTGCGGTGTCCTCCACGCCTGGCGTGCCCTTCCCGGATCGATCCTTCCGCCCATGGTGGCGCCTGTTGGCGCGGGCGGCAAACCCCTGCCATGCTTCCCGCCGGGAAACGGGAGAGACCAAGATGCGCCCCTTCGAAGGCATCCGCATCATCGACGCGACGCATGTGCTGGCAGGCCCCTTCGCGGCCTATCAGCTCGGCCTCTTCGGCGCGGACGTGATCAAGGTGGAGGCGCCGGACGATCCGGACCAGAGCCGCGACAGCGGCCCCGATCTCGACCTCAACGACGCCAACATGGGCAGCTACTTCCTGACGCAGGGGTCCAACAAGCGCAGCCTGACGCTCGACCTGAAGACGGAAGAAGGCCGCGCGGTGATGTGGAAGCTGATCGCCACCGCCGACGTGCTGGTCGAAAACTACCGCCCCGGCGCCTTCGCCGCCCTGGGCTTCACCTGGGAGGCGATCCAGAAGGCCAATCCGCGGCTGATCTTCTCCTCCATGTCCGCCTTCGGCCAGGACGGGCCGCGCGGCGTGCAGACCGCCTATGACCACGTGATCCAGTCGACCTCCGGCATCATGGCCGCGACGGGCACGCCGGAGGTGAACCCGATCAAGTTCGGTGCGCCGGCGATCGACTACGCGACCGGCACCATGGGTGCCTTCGCGCTGGCCACCGCGCTGTTCCAGCGGGAGAAGACCGGCAAGGGCCAGCGCATCGACATGGCGATGCTGGACGTCGCGGTGATGATGCAGGCGTCGCACGTCGCCGCCTATCTGCGCACGGGCAAGAACGCCCGCCCCCGCGGCAACGACCACGAGCACGCGACCAACAGCGCCTACCAGACCAAGGACGGGCTGGTGATGCTGGGTGCCTCCAACATCCGCCAGCAACGACGCCTGTGGGCCGCGCTCGGCCGAGAGGACATGGCAAAGACCAACAACCGCCAGCGCCATGCCGAGCGCGACAAGGAAGCCGCCCTGCTGCGGGAGATCATGCTGACCCGCACCGCGGACGAGTGGGAGGCCTTCCTGCAATCCCGCCACGTCCCCGCCAGCCGCGTCCGCCAGCTCAGCGAGGCGCTGGCCGATCCGCAGATCGCATCGCGCAACCTGATCCACGACTTCCCGGATGGCGCGCCCGGCGTACCGGGCCGCTTCGGCGTGCCGGTCGCGGCCTTCAAGCTGGCGCATGGCAATGCGGAGGTGACCTCGCCGCCGCCCCGGATGGGCGCGCACACGGACGCGATCCTGGCGGAACTCGGCTACGACGCGGCCGCCATCGCGGGCCTGCGCGCGAAGAAGGTGGTCTGACGCATGGCCCAGCGCCCCCGCCTGCTGCTCACGCTCCCCTTCAGCCTCTCCCCCGGCGCCGCCAACCACTACTACAAGGAGGCCGGCACGAAGGAGGAGCGGTTGATGAACCACGCCGTCCTCGCGCCGCTGCTCGAGGACGTGGACTGGGACCTCGACCCCGGTCCGCACGCGCCGCATGGCGAATGGCCCGTCGAGACGCGGGAGGAGTTCATGATCGTCGGCGCCGCCCGCCTGCCGATCATCCGCCGCGCCTGCGAGAGCGGGCAGTACGACGCCATCGTCATGCTCGGCGGCGGCGACCCGGGCTATATCGAGGGGCGGGAGATCGCACGGAAACATCGCCTCCCCGTCACTGCCAATGCGCATGCGCAGATGCATGTCGCCGGCATGCTGGGATCGCGCTTCTCCGTCATCGACGTCGCGGAGACGCACAACGCACAGATGGCGGAATTGGTCGTGCGCTACCGCATGACGGAGCGCTGCGCCTCCATCCGCAATGTCGACCACCCGCTGCCGCGGCCCGTGCACATGAACCGCCGCAACCTGCAGGGCCAGGCGGACAAGCATGCGCGCGGCGAGGAAAGCTCCATGCTGGAAGCGGCGGTGGAGGCCGCGGTCGCCGCCATCGAGCAGGACGGGGCGGAGGTGCTGATCTTCGGCTGTTCCGCCGCCTTCTGGCTGCAGAAGCCGCTGCAGCAGCGCCTGCTCGACCTCGGCTGGGACGTGCCGGTGCTGGAGGGCTATTCCTGCGCCATCGCCATGGCGAAGCTGTTGGTCGGCCTCGGCGTCGATGCCTCCGGGCTCGCCTTCCCCAGCGACCCGCCACCGCGCAGCCGGAAGTGGCGCTTCGCCTGATCGCTACCTGTAGGGTGCGAAGGCGGCTTCGGGATCGCCGCCTTCCGCCAGCACCTGGCCGAGCAGCAGCCTGGCCTTGAGCCCCGACAGCATCCCGCCGGCGATCAGGCCGCGCCGGAGCAGGTCGATCTCCCCCCCGGCGTACCCATAGGTTTCCTCGAAGACCGGCCCCGTCATGCAGCGCGAGGCCAGCACTACCGGCATCTGCCGCGCCAGCGCGCCCAAGGCTTCGGCGGCGGCGGCCGGGACGTGGCCGGCACCCATCCCTTCCACCACCGCGCCGCGATAGCCGAGGCCGGCCAGCGCCGGCAGCATCAGCCCCTCCTCCCCCATCGCCCAGCGCAGCAGTGCCACGGGCGGCAGCGTATCGGCGATGGGCGCGCGCACCGGCAGGCGCGGCACGCGGGTGTAGAAACGCGGCCGCCCCTCGATCACCGCGCCGAGCGGTCCCGCGAGCGGCGAGGCGAAGGCCGAAGGCAGCGCGGTATGCGACTTCTGCACGAAGCGCGCGGCATGGATGTCGTAGTTCAGCACCGCGACCGTGCCGAGGCCGCGCGCCTCCGCACTCGCCGCCACGCGCACCGCGGCGAGCAGGTTGGCCGGCCCGTCCGCCCCCGGCGCCTCCGCCCCGCGCATCGCCCCCGTCACGACCACGGGCTTCTCGCCGCCAATCAGCAGGTCGAGCAGGAAGGCGGATTCCTCGATCGTATCCGTCCCCTGGATCACCACCGCCCCGTCGCAGCCCGCGGCGAAGCCCGCCGCGATGCGCCGCGCGACGCCGATCAGGTCGGCGGGCGAGAGCGAGGGGCTGGGCAGGCGCAGCGGCGAGTCCGCCTCGATCGCCGCCACCTCGGCCAGGGCGGGGACGGAGGCGACAAGCTCCGCGGCCCCGAGCGTCGGCACGATCCCGCCCGCCGCACTTGGCACCATGGTGATGGTGCCGCCAAGCGAGAGGACGAGGATGCGCGGCTTCGCGGTCATTTGCCCGGTCTCCCGACCCCGTCCGGAATCTCGCCGGGCTTGTAGTCCGGCAGCTTCGACGCCGGCCAGATCGTCAGCAGCGCAACGCAGGCCATCAGCAGCAGCCCCATCTTCAGGGCGCCCAGCCGTGCCTCCGCGTTCAGCGCCACCGCGGCCTCCACCTGTGCCGGCGTCGCGGTGGTGCGTTCCAGCACGCCCTTCAGGCGGTCGTTCGAGAGGAAGTTGATGCTGTCGAGATCGACCTGCGCCTGCAGGGAAGCCGGCACCTCCGGATGGTCGGCGATGGCGCGCAGCACATTGGCGCTGAGCAGCCCCACCAGCAGCGCGCCGGCCAGCGCCGTGCCCACGCCCGCCGCCAGGTTCTGGGTGGTGCCGCGCAGGGAACCGACATCGCCGGCCAGTTCCTTCGGCGCCGCGGTGACCAGCACGTTGAAGACCAGCGTCACCAGCG
>JAIYAI010000704.1 GCA_027489135.1 Acetobacteraceae bacterium | reverse complement strand
CGGCGGCCGCGCCGCCGGTCAGGCTGTCCGCGCCGAACCAGCCGTTCAGCGCCAGCGCGGTGCCGGCCCCGCTGGCGCCGAAATCCAGCAGGTCGTTGCCGATCTCCAGGTTGACGCTCAGCTTGGTCAGCCCGCTGACGACGAGCGCGTTGTTGACGGTGGAGGTCACCAGGATCGAGGCGATCGATGGCTCGGCGCCGCCCATCACGCTGTCCAGGCCGTCGAACTGGGCGCCGGTCATGACGACGCCGCCCGCAAAGGGAAGCTGCAGGACCTCCACCCCGGTGATCGTGACGGTGACGCCGAGGGTGGTGGAGAGGTCAGTGAGCTGGATGGTATCCACGCCGTCGCCACCGGCGATGCTGGTCGCCTGGCCGTAGGCGCCGGTGACCACGAACCGATCGTTGTCGTTGCCGCCGAGCGCGGTATCCCCGACGCCGACGGTGATCACGTCGTTCCCGTCCTCGCCCGAGAGCAGGTCGGCGCCGGCGCCACCGGTGAGGACATCGCTGCCCCCGCCGGCCAGCACCGTGAGCGCGGTCCCGCCGCCGGCGTTGAAGCTGAGGGAATCCCCGCCCGAGGACCCGGTGACGGACAGCGCGGCGAGGCCGGCATCCACCGTGAAGCTGGCGCCGGTGGCGGTGCCGAGGGCCAGCGCCCCCTGCGTCGCCCCGCCGGCGCCCAGCAGCGTCGTGATGCCGGCGATCTGCGCGGCGGTGAGGGTGACGCTGCTGGCGTCGAGGGCAAGGCGCTCGAAGCCGCCGACTGCCACGGCCGCGACGATGGTGCCCGTGCCGCCGGTGTCCAGCGTATCGGTCCCGTTGCCGCCGTCGAGGCTGCCGGTGGTCATGGCGCCGTTGACATGGACGCTGTCGTTGTCTTCGCCGGCCTGCACCGTGTCGCCCGCCCCGGCCTCGAACAGGTCGTTGCCGGCAAGGCCAACCAGCAGGTCGGCGCCCGCGCCTCCCACGAGCGTGTCGTTGTCGTCCCCGCCGTTCAGGGTATCGTTCGCGGCGCCGCCGACGAGCGAGTCACCCCCGGCATTGCCGAGAAGCGAGAGCGCGGTGCCGGCACCGGAGGCCGCGAAATCCAGGCGGTCGGCCACCGCGCTGGCGCCGATGCCGAGCTGGGCGCCACCGCTGACGGTCAGCGTGGCCGAGACCGCCGATGTCAGCCCGATGCCGACGGTGCTGCCCGGGAACAGCATGACGCTCTCGAAGGCGCCGAGATGCGCGCCCGACATCGTCACGCTGGGGGCCGCGATCTCCAGCACCTCGAAATCCGAGAGGATGTCGACCGCCGACGCGAGCACGAGGTCGGGAAAGTTGAAGACCATGGTGTCGGTGCCGCCGCCGCCCGACAGCGTGCTGGCCAGACTCAGGTTGCCGGTGAGCTGGAAGCGGTCATTGCCGTCGTTGCCCGAGCCCGAATCGCCGTTCCCGATGACGAGCAGGTCGTTGCCGTTCTCGCCGAACAGCTGGTCGATGCCGTCGCCGCCATCCAGCGTATCGTTGCCGTTCCAGCCATGGAGCGAGTCGTTGCCGGCCTTGCCGGCGATGAAGTCATCGACATTGCCGCCGCCGAAGGAATCGTCGGCCGAGCCGCCGTTGATGGTCAGCTGCGTAAAGGCGACGCCCGGGGTGGGCGAGGAGGAGAAGTTGATCGCGTTCGCCTGGTTCGCGGTGTTGAGGATCAGGCCCGGGAGGTTCTTCACCACCACCGCGGTGCCCAGCGGCGTCACCGCGGCGGATCTCAGGGTCACGGTGGAGGCGGCGACGCTGCCCGCCTCCGCATTCACGTCGATGGTGTTGAAGTCGAGGAACTGCGCCCCGGTCATGAAGAGGTTGGCGCCGTTCAGCAGCAGCGTCTCGAAATTCTGGATCGTGTCCTCGGCAAACAGCCCCTGCGAGCCGGTGACGAAAAGCGCGTCCACGCCGTTGCCGCCATCCGCCAGCACCCAGCCCTGCCGCCGGTTCGCCAGGGCCAGATCGATCCGGTCGTTGTCGTCGCCGCCAATGCCGGTGTCACCGTCGCGGACGCGGATCAGGTCGTTGCCCGCGCCGCCGGTGAGGCTGTCGAACCCGCCGAAGCCATCCATGGTATCATTGTCGATACCGCCATCGATGGTATCGGCCCCGGCGGCCGTCAGGATGCTGTCGTTGCCGGCACCGGACAGCACCTTGAACCGGGTCGCAAAGGTGGCTGTGCTGTTCAGCGTCAGCAGATCGTCGACGCCGGAGCCGACGATCTCGAGCGTGCCCAGGCCGCTGACGGCCTTGGTGCTGGCGACCCCGCCGGTGGTCAGGAGGATCCGCCCGAGCGTGGCGGCGCCATCGGCGATGATGGCCAGGCTGTCGTACTGGGCCAGGCTGAGGCTGACCTGGAAGCCGTTCACGGCCAGGTTGTCGACGCCGAACAGAAGCATGTCAGCGATGAAGAGATCGACCAGGGGACGCAGCGTGTCGATGCCGGCCCCCGTGTTGATGGTCGCGGTGTTGCCCGGGTTCTCGGCGATCCAGAAGGTGTTGTTTCCGCCGATGTCGAGGACGCTGTCGCTGTTGCGCAGGATGTAGAGGTCGTCGCCGAGGCCGCCAAGGAGCCCATCGGCCCCTGCCCCGCCGTCGAGCGTATCGTTCCCGTCCTGGCCGTTCAGATTATCCGTCCCGCTGCTGCCGCGGAGGCTGTCATTGCCGTCGCCGGCATTGATGACCAGGTTCGTGGTGCCGGTGAAGATGAGGCTATCGGCGGCGGCGCTGCCGGCGACCTCGAGCGTGGTCAGCCCGGTCAGGGCCGTGGTCGCGCTGCCGCCGTCGACCAGGGCGATGCGCCCGATCGTCGCGCCGCCGGCGCTGGTGATGGTGGTGAAGGCGTCGAGCTGGGCGCGG
>JAIYAI010000241.1 GCA_027489135.1 Acetobacteraceae bacterium | reverse complement strand
GCCCTCCAGCGTATCGGCGCCCTTGCTGCCGGCGATCGAGTCGCCGAGCGACGAGCCCTTGATGCTGTCATCGCCGTTGGTGCCGCCGATCTGCAGCACGTCGATCCCGGCGGTCCAGTTGACCAGGCCGAGGCCGCTGAGATCAGCCAGCGCGCTCTTGATGACGAGCTTGTCGACGCCGGCGGAGCCCAGGAGGTTGCCGTCGATCAGGACGCTGCCGGTCAGCGTCAGCGTGCGGCCGTTCAGCGCCAGGGTGGCGAACGGGTCGATGTCGAAGGCCCCGGCATAGGTCATGTTGAGGCCCAGCAGCGTGGTGCCGCCGAAGCCCAGCGTGAGCGCGCCCGTGCCGATCGCGGCATTCAGCGCCGCGGTGCCGATCACCAGCGACCCGCCTCCGCCGATGGTGCCGCCGAGCGTGGCGGTGCCGCCGTTCGCGCCGAGCTGGAGCGTCGCGCCGGCCCCGACCGTGAGCGTGCCCGCATTGGTGAAGCTGCCGCCGCTGATGGCATGCAGCGCGGTGTTGGCGGTGTTGACGAGGAGGGTGCCGGCGTTGGTGACGGCGCTGCCGGCGATCAGCGTGATGTCGCCGCCGGCGAGGGTGTAGGTCTTCCCCGCGTCGTTCTGCAGCGTACTGCCGGCGTCGAGCGTGATGCTGTCGGTCTGGGTGATGGTGCCGGCGTTCTGCAGCGTGACCCCGGCGGTGACGCCGGTGGAGAAGCCGGCGAAGGTCGCGCTGCCGGCGACCTTCAGCGTGCCCGATCCGTCGATCCTGTTGAAGCCGCCGGTCAGCGTCGAGGTGCCGGAGAGGGTCAGCGTATGGCTGGCCAGGTTGATCCGCGCGAAGGCGCCGAAGGTGAAGGCGCCGGCATAGTCCACATCGACCCCAAGCGTGGTGACGCCGGCCATGGTGAGCGCGGTGGTGCCGATCTGCGTGTTGACCGCGATCGTGCCGGCCAGCACCAGCGACCCCGCGCCGCCCACCGTGCCGCCGAGCGTCGCGGTGCTGCCGGGCGCGAACTGCAGCGTCGCGCCGGCGCCGACCGTGAGCGTGCCCGCATTGGTGAAGCTGCCGCCGCTGATGGCGTGGAAGGCGGTGTTCGCGGTCGTGACCAGGAAGGTGCCGTTGTTGGTGACCGTGCTGCCGTCGATCAGCGTGAGGTCGCCACCGGCGAGGGTGTAGGTCCGCGTGGCGTCGTTCAGCAGCGACCCGGCCTTGTCGAGCGTGATGCTGCCGGTCTGCGTGACGGCGCCGGAATTCTGCAGCGTGACCCCGGCGGAGACGCCTGCGGCGAAGCCGTTGAGCGTGGCGCTGCCGGTGACCTTCAGCGTGCCCGATCCGTCGATGCTGTTGAACCCGCCGTTCAGCGCCGCGGTGCCGGACAGCGTCAGCGTATGGCCGGCCAGGTTGATCCGCCCGAAGGAGCCGAAGGTGAAGGCGCCGGCATAGTCGAGGTCGACCCCGAGCGTGGTGACGCCGGCCATGGTGAGCGCAGTGGTACCGATCTGCGTGTTGACCGCGCCCGTGCCGGCCAGCACCAGCGCGCCGGCGCCGCCCACGGTGCCGCCGAGGGTCGCGCTGCTGCCCGATGAGAACTGCAGCGTGGCCCCGGCGTCGATCGTGACCGTGCCCGTATTGGTGAAGCTGCCGCCGCTGATGGCGTGGAAGGCGGTGTTCGCGGTGGTGACCAGGAAGGTGCCGGCGTTGGTGACCGTGCTGCCGTCGATCAGCGTGATGTCGCCGCCGGCGAGGGTATAGGTCTTACCGGCATCGTTCTGCAGCGTGCTGCCGGCCCGCAGCGTGATCCCGGCGGTCTGCGTGCTGGCGCCGGAGTTGCGCAGCGTCGCGGCGGCATCGGCGCCGATCGTGACGGCGCCGATGGTCGAGCTGCCGGTGATCCGCAGCGTGCCGGGCCCGTCGACGGTGTTGAAACCGGTCGTGAAGTCCGAGGTGCCGGAGAGCGTGAGCGTGCGGCTGCCGAGTTCGAGCGTGGAGAAGACCGCCAGCGTGAAGTCCCCGCCATAGGTCAGGTTGCGCCCGAGCGTCGTGGAGTCGCTCGCCAGGATCGCGCCGACCGTCAGCGTCGTGGTGTTCAGCGTGGAGGCGCCGCCGAGCCAGAGCGTGCCGGCGCCGGTGATCGCGCCGTTGTAGAGGCTGCTGGTGACGCCGCGGAAATCGGCGAAGCCGATCTTCAGCGTCGCCCCCGCGGCGACGGAGAGCGTGGCGCCCGCGCCATTGGTGAAGCCGACATCGAGCCGGCTTGCATTCACCGAGACCCCGTTGTCGGCGAAGCTGCCGTTGTTGACGATGAGCGCCTGGTCGGGATTGCCGAGGCAGGCGATGCCGCTCGCCGTGGTGATGGTGTAGCTCGCCCCGGCATCGACCTGCAGCGTGCCGAGCAGCCCGTAGCCGCCGGCCTGGCTCACCGACCCGGTCTGCGAGACGGTCTTGGCGACCTGCAGCAGCACGCCGCCCGAATAGTTGCCGCTGCTGATCGTGGCGTTGCCGAGGATCTGGACGGTTCCCGGCCCGAAGACGTTGCCGGCGAGCGCGCTGGTGCCGGTCAGCGTCAGCGTGTGGCTGTTGAGGTTCAGGATCGCGGCGTTGCCGAAGGGCGAGTCGATCGTGAAGCTGCCGGCATAGGTCAGGTCGGTGTTGAGGTTGGTGGTGGAGACGGTGGCGGAGCCGACCTGGTAGCTCAGCAGCCAGTTCGCCACCGTCATCGACAGGCCGGTATCGAGGTCGAAGGTGCCGTTGATGAAGCGGAAGGTGCCGGAACCCGCCATGGTGCCGGCCAGATGGCCGCCGTTGAAGCTCAGCGTGCCCGCGTTGTTGGTCAGCACGAAGCCGGAAGCGACGTTGAAGATGCCGTTCTCGATGAACACCCCGGTGCCGCCGCCATTGTCGATGGTCAGCGCGCCGGTCTGGAACTCGAGCGTCACGGCGCGTGTGCTGGCGAGCGTGTTGATCGTGCTCGTGCCGGCATAGGTGACGGTGAAGGGCGTCAGGATCCCGGAATTGTCAGGGATGTTCACGTCATTGTCGGGGCCGGGCACGTAGTGCAGCGTGGGCGGCGGCGGGTTCGGGTTGGGCTCGTCCCAATTGGCGGCGACGAACCAGTCCCCGCTGGCCGTATTCCAGGTTGCCGGTATCGCCATCTGCCTCGTTCCCTGTCCGGAGGTCCCTCCGTGGGATCAGGCTAGCAGTGCGAGATGCGCGGAACAGCAACCGAATGTGTTATCAGTCGGACGGAACACAAATTGTGATCGCGGGACCGCGAGCGGACGTCGTGAAAAGCAAAAGCCCCACACGCAGCGCGTGCAGGGCAATGCGGGCCACAATCCTTGCGGGAGAGGCGGCCCCGACGGGCCGCCCGGCACGCTACTTCTTGCGCAGGCCGATGCCGGCGAACTTCTTGTTGAACTTCGCCACCTGGCCGCCGGTGTCCATCACGCGCTGCACACCGGTCCAGGCCGGGTGCGACTTCGGGTCGATGTCGAGGCGGATGGTGTCGCCCTCCTTGCCGTAGCAGGAGCGCGTCTTGAACGCGGTGCCGTCGGTCATGACGACGTTGATCTCGTGGTAGGCGGGATGGATGTCAGACTTCATGGCACTGCCCATAATCTGGCGGCGGCCGGGCGAGCACCCTCCGCGCGAAGACGCGCCGTATAGGGGCCGCGGGCGGCCCGCGCAACCGTCCAGCGGCCCCGGCATGTCGCAACCGGGCCGCCGCCGCTAACGTCAGCTCCGTGACACCGGGCGGGGCGGATGAGCGAGGCGAGACTCCTGCTGGAACTGGCGGGCCAGGCGGCCCTGCTGCTCTGGGGGCTGCACATGGTGCAGTCCGGGGTGCAGCGCGCCTTCGGGTCGCGCCTGCAGCGCTGGCTCGGCATCGCCCTCGGCGGGCAGGTGCGGGCGGTGCTCGCCGGCCTTGGCGTGACGGCCGCGCTGCAGTCCAGCACGGCGACGGCGCTGATGGTGACCTCCTTCGACGCCGCCGGGGAGGTGGGGCTGGCGCCGGCCCTGGCGGAGATGCTGGGCGCCAATGTCGGCACGGCGCTGATCGTCCAGGCGCTGGCCTTCGACATCACCGTGGTCTTCCCGCCCCTGGTGCTGGCGGGCGTCGTCGCCTTCCGCCGCGGCCAGCGCACCCGCACCCGGGACCTCGGGCGCGTCTCGATCGGCCTCGGCCTGATGCTGCTCGCCCTGCATCTGATGGTCGAGACCATGGCGCCGGTGGAGGCCTCACCCGGCCTGCGCCAGGCGCTCGGCCTCATCGCCGGGCAGCCGCTGCTGAACCTGGTGGTCGCGGCGGTGCTGGCCTGGGCGGCGCATTCCTCGGTCGCCGCGGTGCTCTTCGTCGCCTCGCTCGCGGGGTCGGGGGTGGTCGGGCCGGAGCAGGCGATCGCCATGGTCGTCGGCGCCAATATCGGCAGCGCGCTGAACCCGCTGCTGGAGGCCGGCGGCGATGCGAGGGACCCGGCCCGGCTGCGCCTCCCCCTCGGCAACCTGCTCAACCGCCTGGTCTTCGGCCTGCTCGCCCTGGCCCTTCTGCCGCAGGCCGCGGCCTGGCTGCAGGCGCTCGACGCCGCGCCGGCGCGCCTCGTCGCCAACGCGCATCTCGGCTTCAACCTGACTGCTGCCATCCTCGCCTTCCCGCTGCTCCCGGCGCTGGCGCGCCTGCTGCGCCGCGCCCTGCCGGACCGCGCCGCCGCGGCGGATGAGGCCGCGCCGCGCTACCTCGACGAGGCCGCCCTCCGCTCGCCGCCCGTCGCGCTGACCAACGCGGCGCGGGAGGTGCTGCGCATGGCCGACGGGCTGGAGGCGATGCTGAAGACCTCCGCCGAGGCCTTCCGCGAGGGCGCCGACCGCGACGGCATCAAGGCCATGGGCCGCATGGACGACCTCGTGGACCGCCTGCACCACGCCGTGCACGCCTACCTCGCGCGAATCCCGCGCGAGATCCTGGGCGACGAGGAGGGCCGGCGCCTCGCCGAGGTGCAGGCGTTCGCGCTCGCCCTCGAACATGCCGCCGACGTGGTGGACCGCGACCTCGTCCACCACGCGGTGAAGTGGCAGCGCCGCGCCGTGCCCCTGGCGGCGGAGGAGGCCGCGGCGCTGGAGGCGGTCCATGCCGACCTGCTGCAGCAGCTTCGCCTCGCCGTCGCGGTGTTCATGCTGGAGGACATCGAGGCCGCGCGCAGCCTGGTCCGCGGCAAGGAAGCGCTGCGCGAGGCCGAGCGCCAGGCGATGCGACGCCTGACCGCGGCGGGGCCGGAGGCCGGCGCGCCGGGGCTGGTGCTGGACGCGGTGCGCGATCTGCGCAGGGTGGGGGCCCATCTCGCCACCGTCGCGCACCCGCTCCTGGAGCGGCGGGGCGAACTGCTGCCGAGCCGGCTGGCGGGGGAAGACGCGGCGGTGATCGTCGAGTGAAGAAGATCGGGAGAAGAAGGCACTTCTTCCCCCGTCGGACGTATACGTCCGACCCCATCAT
>JAIYAI010000287.1 GCA_027489135.1 Acetobacteraceae bacterium | reverse complement strand
CGGTAGTGCTGGCCTCCATCGCCCCCGCGTGATCTGCTGCGCGGAACGACGGGGAGGACGGTCCATGGCCATCACGCGCCGCGCGGTGCTCGCTGCCGCGCTCGCCACGCCGACGCTGGCCCGGGGGCAGGAGGGTCCGACCCGCCCCTGCTCCCTGATCATCCCCTGGGCGCCGGGCGGCGGCACCGACCTTGTCTTCCGCGCCATGGCGCCGCTGCTGAGCGAGCGCCTCGGCCAGCCCGTCGCGGTGATGAACCGGCCCGGCGGCAGCGGCGCCATCGGCCATATGGCGATCCGTACCGCGGTGCCGGACGGCACCACCTTCGGCGCCATCTCCGCGCAGCTGCTGACCGCGCCGCTGCTCGGCCCCGCGCCGCTGACCTGGCACGACATCCAGCCCCTCGCGCTGGTGAACGTCGACGCCGCCGCCTTCACCGTGCGCGCCGATGCGCCCTGGCGCGACTTCGCCGCCTTCATCGCCCATGCCCGCGCCAACCCGGAAGCCATCCGCATCGGCAACAGCGGCCCCGGCGGGTCCTGGCACATCGCCAGCCTGGAACTGGAACGCCGCGCCGGCATCCGGCTGACCCACACCCCCTATGCCGGCGCCGCGCCCGGGATCCGCGACCTGCTCGGCGGGCATATCGACGCCGTCGCCTTCAGCGCGGTCGAGGCCCGGGCGCAGATCGAGGCCGGGCAGGTCCGCGTCCTCGCGCTCTGCGCACCGGAGCGCGTCGGCTTCGCGCCCGAGGCGCCGACCGCGGCCGAGCAGGGCTACCCGATCGACATCGGCGCCTGGCGCGGCCTCGCCCTGCCGCTCGGCGTGCCGGCACCGATCCGGGCCACGCTCGGCCGCGCCGTGGCGGAAACGGTGGCCGATGCGCGCTTCCGCGACTTCATGCGCACCCAGGGCTTCGGCATCCGCGCGCTGGACGCGGCAGGCACGGCGGAGTTCCTGCGGACGCAGGAGGGGATCTACCGGCAGTTCTTCTCAGGCTGAGTCGTCACGGCACCCGCAGCGCCCATTGCAGGTTGACCCCCGCGAAGACCTGCCAGACCGGCACGCCGACGCCGCTGCGGATGACCGAATACTGCGGCTCGACGAAGGCGTTCAGCGTGAGGCGATCCGACAGGTTCCACACCTTTCCCAGGCCGAACCCCACCGGCACGGTCGTGGTCCGCTGCGCGAGGTCGAAGCTCCAGCTTCCGCTCGACCGCAGGTACCAGCCATCCGCCAGGTTCCAGGTCAGGATGGGTTGCACGGTCAGAAGCTGCGCCGGGCCGCGGCCATTCGGCGCGCCGAAGGAATGCTGCCAGGTCAGCAGCCCGATCATCATGCCCCAGGGCTGCGGCGAGACCGCCAGCGCCGCCGCGCCGGCCTGCCACCGGCCCGTGCCCAGTGCGTTGCCGCTGGCCGTCGGCACCACCAGCAGCGGGCCGATGCTGAGCGTGGCACCCGGCACCTCAAATACGGCAAGCTGGTAGAGCGTGAGGTCGCCGACGCCGGTCTCCGACCCGGAAGGCAGCAGCGGGGCGGTGGCGACCGGCAGGGTAAAGCGGGTGAGTTGCGGCACACCGAAGCCGTCCGAAGGCACCAGGCCGCGCAGCAGGAACTGGTTCGAGGTCCGCCCGCCGAGCCGGTTCAGGACCGGCGCGACGTAATCATGCAGGTTGAGCGTGACCTTCGGTGTCAGCGGGTTGTTGGCCGCGTTGACCTCGTCCGTGGTCGGGCGCCGCGTCTCCTCGGCGCGTGCGGACGCGCCGGCCAGCAGGCCGAGCGCCACCACGAGGCATTGCGCAGGGCGCCGCCAGGGCACCGCGGGCAGCGCGCCTCAGTCGTCGCGGTGCACGCGCTCCATGCGCTCGTGCCGCTCCTGCGCCTCGATCGACAGGGTGGCGATGGGCCGCGCCTCCAGCCGGCGCAGACCGATCGGCTCGCCCGTCTCCTCGCAGTAGCCGTAGGTGCCGTTCTCGATCCGCTCGACCGCCTGGTCGATCTTCGAGATCAGCTTGCGGGCGCGGTCGCGGGTCCGCAGCTCCAGCGCCCGGTCCGTCTCCACGCTCGCGCGATCGGTGAGGTCGGCCTCGGCGATGCCGCCGGCCGAGAGGCTGGCCAGGGTGTCCCCGGCCTCGCGCAGAAGGTCCTGCCTCCAGCGCAGCAGCTTCTGGCGGAAATACTCGAGCTGCCGCGGATTCATGAACTCTTCGTCGTCCGTCGGCCGGTAATCGGGCGGTAGGGTGATCAACATTGTCTGGACGGTCCCATGACCCGCGGAGTGCCCAGGCCCGACGCCCCGGTTCCGCAAGCGGCCCGGACCATACAGGCGACCGGCCGCTAACGCCAAGGGGCTCAATGTTGCAACCGGCTGAATCGGCGGGGTTTTCATGGCACCGACACGGAGCCGAGGGATCGTTGCAACAATCCCGGCCCCCGCCCCCTCGACGGCGACTCAGCCGCCCCCGCGCGCCAGCTCGATCGCCGCCCGGAGGGCCAGCGCATCCAGGATCTCCAGCAGTGCCGGATCCGTCGCGGGCCCGGGTGCGGCGACCATCGCGGCGGACAGGCCGGCCAAGGCAGCCCGGCCGGCCGCGGGGTCCGCGGCCAGCATCGCGCGTTGCAGCGACCCGAGTCGGTCCATCATCACGTCTGCGTGCGCAAGCTCGGCCGTCACGACGGCGGAGGGTGCGGCGACCGCCTGCAGGGCCAGCAGCGACTCCGCCCGCGCCACCGGTGTCGCGGCCGGCCCGGACGTGGTGGCGGCGCGGGCGGCACCGAGGGAGAAGCCCTGGGCCGTGCCACCCGCCCGACGCGCACCGCCGCCTGCCTTCGCATCGCTCCTGCCCACACCCGCCGTCGGTCGCATCCCGATCCCTCCATCACGCCGCGCGGGCGGGGACCCGGCCGCCCGGCCATCGCTGCCTGTCGCACCCGGCAACCCCTGCCGGCTTCCCCGGCAGGAACGGCGCGGACACCCCCCGCAGCAGCTGGCATGGCAGTTGCCCAAACCGGCGCGGAGGGGCCGGCGCGACGCCGGCCACCGCCACGCCATGACCGGAGGCAAGCCTTGGCGGGAAAAGCTTTCACAACCGCAAAGACACCGCCCGCGCCGCGCCCGCAGCCCGACCGCAGCCCGGGCCCCCATCGCCGCGGTGTTCGCGGTCGTCTGCCCGCCCTCGGCCGCGCCGGCAGCCTCGGCCTGTTGCTCGCCTTCGGCGCCGCCATGCCGGCCCTGGCGCAGCCCGTGCGCCTCAAGGACATCGCCGATTTCGAGGGCGTGCGCGACAACCAGCTCGTCGGCTACGGGCTGATCGTCGGCCTCGCCGGCACCGGCGACCGGCTCCGCACCTCGCCCTTCACCCGCCAGTCGCTGGTCGGCATGCTCGAACGCCTCGGCGTGAACACGCGCGACAACGAGTTGCGGCTGGAAACCAAGAACGTCGCCGCGGTCATGGTCACCGCCAACCTGCCCGCCTTCGCCCGCCCCGGCAGCCGCATCGACATCGCCGTCTCCGCGCTCGGCGATGCCACGAACCTGCAGGGCGGCACCTTGCTGGTCACGCCCCTGCTCGGCGCGGACGGGGAGGTCTATGCCGTGGCGCAGGGCGCGGTGGCGACGGGCGCGATCGCCGCCCGCGGCGCCGGCGCCAGCGTGCAGCGCGGCGTGCCCACCAGCGCCCGCGTCGCCTCGGGCGCCGTGGTGGAGCGGGAGATTCCCTACACCCTCGCCGGGCGCGGCGTGATGCGCCTCAGCCTGCGCAACCCGGACTTCACCACGGCGCGCCGCATCGCCGCGGCGATCAACCGTGCCGCCGGGCCCGGCACCGCCACGGCGTCGGATCCGCGCACCGTCTCGGTGGTGCTGAACGGGCGCGAACCCGTGGCCTTCCTCTCGCAGATCGAGCAGCTCCGCGTCGAGCCCGACCAGGTCGCGCGCATCGTCATCGAGGAAGCCTCCGGCACCATCGTCATGGGCGCCAATGTCCGCGTCTCCCCGGTGGCGATCGCGCAGGGCAACCTGACGATCCGCATCACCGAGACGCCGCAGGTCAGCCAGCCCAACGCCTTCTCGAACGGGGAGACGGTGGTGACGCCACGCACCAACATCGAGGTCGACGAGCAGGGCGATCGCCGCTTCGGCGTCTTCGCCCCCGGCGTGACACTGCAGGAGCTGGTGCGCTCGCTGAACGCGCTCGGCATCGGGCCGCGCGACATGATCCCCATCCTGCAATCCATCAAGGCCGCCGGCGCGCTGCAGGCGGAGCTGGAGCTGCGCTGATGCCCATCCCCGCCATCATCCCCCTTGCCTCCGCCGTGCTGTCGGCGGCGACACCCGCCATGCGCAAGGCAGCCGAGGCCTTCGAGGCGCAGGCGCTGTCGAAGCTGCTGCAGCCGGCCTTCGACACGGTGGACATGAGCAGGAGCACGTTCGGCGGCGGCGCCGCGGAACAGCAGTGGCGGCCGATGCTGCTCGACGCCATGGCGACGGCGGCGGTGCGCGGCCATGGCGGCATCGGGCTCGCGCCGCAGGTGCTGCAGGCGATGCTGCAGCGGCAGGAAGCGGCCACGAACGGAGGCACCGGCGCATGAGCATGACCCAGGACACCACGCCGCTGATGGCTGCGCTGCTGATCGCCGGGGATCGGCTGGCGGAAGCGCTGCGGGCGGAGAACCTGGCGCTCGCCGCGCTCGACCTGCCGCGCGCCGCAGGGCTGGCCGACGGCAAGGTCCGGGCCGCCGATGCCTTCGCCGCGGCGCAGGCCGCCGCCCTCAAGACCGGCGCACGGGCGACCGGCCCGCTGCGCCGCGATGTCGTGCGGCTGGCCGAGGCGCTGGACGGCCTCGGCGCTGAGAACGAGAGGCTGCTGCGCCGCGCCGTCACGCTGCAGTCGCGGGTGATCGACGTCATCGCCAGCGCGGCGCTGCCACGCGCGGCATCCGGGATCTCCGGCGCGCGCTACGGCGCGATGGGGCAGCGCAGCGCGCCTCGCCAGGCGCCGGCGCTCGCGCTGCAGACCCGTGCCTGAGCGCGGCGGATCAGGTCTTCGGGCCGAGCGCCCGGATCTCGTCCATCGCCTCGGCGAAGCGCTTGTTCAGCACCGAGAGCGCCTCCTCGCTCGACTTCTGGATGAGGTCGGCGAGCTCCTTCATGTTGGCGACCGCCTTCTCGTAGGATCCCTTCATCAGTTCGGCCTGCCGCGTCGCGGCACCCTGCGGGTCCTGCAGCGACAGCGACTGCATCGACTGGGTCAGTTCCGCCACGCCCTGCTGCAGGATCTCCATATGGCGGCGCGCGATGGCCTGCGCGCCCTCGAGCGCGACGCGGTTCGCCTGCGACAGCGCCTCGAGATTGCGGCGCTGGGAGGAGGCCAGGGCCTCGAGGTCCGGCATCATCGGCATGCGGAATTCGGACAGCATGCGCATCATGTCGTTCTGGGGAGTGTCGGCCATGGTCGCCTCCTTCAAGGGCGTCGGGACTGGTCTGCGGGCGGTCTCTAGGCGGGTAAGCCCCTCAGGTCAAAGCAATTGTTGCGACGCAAAATGACGTGCGGTCAGGCCCCGCGCCCACCTATTCGGCCATGTCGACCCGAAGGCTACGCGCCACCTGCTCCGCGCGGTCCAGTGCCCGGTCGAGCGCGGCCATGGTGGCGCCGAGATCGGCGCTGGCGTCCTTTGTCCAGGCTCGCACGGTCGCCAGCCATACCCCCGTCAACCCCTGCACCCGCAGCAGGCCGAGCGCGCCAGGCGGCACCGGCACCTCCGCCGCCTCCAGCATCCAGGCCATCGACCGCGGCAGGGATCCGAGCAGCGCCAGCGCCAGCAGCGGATCGCGCCGGAGATCCTCGAACAGCCGCAGGATCCCCGCCCGATGCGGCTGCATCGCGTCGATCCGGCGCATCAGCACGTCGAAGATCCGGTCGCGCACCGCCCCGCCCTGGTCCGGCACCGTCCCCTCCAGCACGCGCTGGTCGGCGACGCGGCCATGCAGGCGGAGCAGTTGCAGCGGCGTCGGGCAGCGGCGCCGCAGCTCGGCCGCCGGAACCCCGGCCGCCGTCGCCACGCGCAGCAGGGTCAACCCGTCCCAACCCCGCGCGGCGACGACCTGCCACAGCCCGTCCACCAGGCGCGCATCGATCGGATCGGGCCCGGAGGCCATGAAGGGGGCGGAATCGGTCTCGCTCATGCCGCTAGACTCTGGGGATCGCGCGGCGCCAGGGAAGGGGGAATCGGCGGGTCACCCGGCGAGTTCCCGCGAACGCGCAGTCGCGGCCTCGATCGCCTGGTGCATCAGGGCGGGCCAGGCCTCCGGCGCCATCAGCACGTTCAGCGCGCGCTCCGTCGTGCCCTTGGGGCTGGTGACGTTCTTGCGAAGCTGGGCGCTGTCCTCCGCGCTCGCGGCCAGCAGCGCGCCCGAACCCGCGACAGTGGCACGGGCCATGCGGCGGGCGAGATCGGCGGGCAGGCCCTGGGCGCGGGCCGCCTCCTCCATCACCTCGGCCAGCAGGAAGACATAGGCGGGGCCGCCGCCCGACACCGCCGTGACGGGGTCTAGCCAGCCCTCCTCCTCGGCCCAGGCGACCTCCCCCACCGCGGCGAGCAACCCGTCAACCAGGTCCTTCTGCGCCGCGGTCACCCCCGGCCCCGGGTAGGCCACGGTGAAGCCCTGGCGCACCGCGGCCGGGGTGTTCGGCATGGCGCGCACCACCGCGGCCTCGCCGCCGAGCAGGGCCCGCATGCCGGCGAGGTTCTTGCCCGCCATGATCGAGAGGAACACCGTCCCCGGCCCGGCGAAGCGGCCATAGGCGGGCAGGGTCGCCGCGGCCTCCTGCGGCTTGATGGCGAGGATGACGGCGCCGGGCGCGAACCCCGCGGGGATGCCCTCCGCATCCGCCACGGCCGTGACGCCGGGCTTGCCGGCCAACGCCAGGCGGGCGGCGGCGAAGGGCTCGACCACCACGACCTCGGACACGCCGCGCTCGATCCAGCCGGCGAGCATGGCGCCGCCCATCTTGCCGCAGCCGACGAGAAGCAGGGGAGGCAGGGCGGTGCTGGTCATGGGGTCCCTCCGATGGGCCGCGCGGGCCGGTGCGTCGGGGGAGAGGATTCGGCCAAAACCGGGGGCGGCGCCAGGGGGTGGACGCTGGGGCGGGGTGATGCGGATCGGAGACAAATACCCCGGCGGCGCAGCGGCGGCCCGCAGGCGGCGCGGCGGGAGGCGCAAGTTTCGGACAAACCCCGGGGACGCCCACGGCCGCGCAGGGCGGGAGCGGTCTCGGACAACGAAGGCAGGCAGGCGGGGGACATGGGCCAGTGCCTCGACGCGGGATCGATACGGATAGTCGAGGCAAGGGAGCGAGTAAAGAAATTTTTCCTAGACCACCTTGAAAGTCCGACCAGGCCGGGGCTCCGCCCCGAAACCCCGCCAGAGGGGCGTCGCCCCTCTGGACACCCAACCAAAGGCCGAAAGGCCTTTGGAAACCGGGAGTTGGAGCGGTGGCACGGGCAGGGCGCGCTACCCTCCGGCGCGGGCCGGGTTGCGGGCGAGCAACCAGGACATCGCCTCCGCCTCCGCCTTGTCGGCGAGTCAGCCATAGGCGGCGAGGTTCGGGGTGACGCCGTCCGAGAAGGGGAAGGTCCCGCCGGTCGGGTCCGCGGTGATCGGGTCCAGCACGCCGAGCAGCGCCCCGAGATCGTTGAAATGGCTCTGGGACGCCACGCGCGCGGTCAGCGTTGTGCGCTGCCATGTCGCCACGACCTGCCCCGCGTCATCCGCCTCGCTCTGCGGGGCCGTCCCGCGTCGCCGCGAGGTTCAGGGAACAGCCGGTTTCCAAAGGCCTTTCGGCCTTTGGCGGGTTGGGGGTCTGGGGGAAGGGCAGCGCCCTTCCCCCAGCGCGCGCCAACCCCGCCACCACCCTTGCACGGCCCCCCCGCCCCGGTCACGCTTCCGGCATGCGTGCCCTCGGTCTCCTCCTTCTCGCGCCGCTCGTCGCCTGTGCGCCGGACTACACGGCAGTGCGCGACTGGTCGTCGCAGGCGCGGGACGCGGTGCTGCCGGCCGACATCGCGCGCGTGCCCAGTCCGCCCGTGGCACCCGTGCCGCCGGTGCCCGTGACGCTGGAAGGCCAGGCCGGCGCCGTGCGCGCGCTGCAGGAAGGGGCGGCCGCCTGGCTCGGCATGCTGGCCTTCCTCGCCGATGATGGCTGGCCCGGCCCGCGCGGCAACCCGCTGACCGATCTCGCCGCCAAGGTCGAGCCCTTCGATCCGGAGGGGGCCGCAGCGCTGAAGTACCTGGGTGACCTGATGGGCTATGCCGCCCGGCGGGACACGCGCGCGCCCTGGCTGTCGACCGCGCTGGAGCGGTCCGATCCCTCCTTCCAGAAGGTCGTCGCGGCGTTGCAGCGGCAGTCCGCGGGCCTGGCGGCTGTCTTCCCCCTGCCCCCGCAGCCCGCCCCGCGCGGCCCCGTGCCGCCGGCGCAGCGCGCCCTGGCGGCGGAGGTGGCCGCCGTGCGGGAGGCCGAGGCCGCCCGGCAGCGCGCCGCGCATGAGGCCCGGGTCGCGGCCCTGGCTCGGGTGGCGGAGGGCCATGCCTTCCTGTTCGCGCACAGGGATGACCTGGACAAGAGCGACACGGCCCGGCTGATCCGCGTGCAGGAGCAGGAATTGCGCCGCCTGATGCTGCTGGGCATCGCCGGCTGAGCCGACCGGTCCGGCCGCCAGGGCCCCGGGCTTCAGAAGCTGATGCCGATCCCGAAGGACCCGCCGGTGATGTTCCGGTCGGCGTAGAGGTAGTTCAGCGTGAAGGACACGCGGGACACGTCGATGCCCATCAGGCCGAACTGCCAACGTCCCACGTCGAACTCGATCCCGCCGCCGATCGTGGTCGACCAGGCGAAGCCGGTCGCCTGGCGCTGGTCCCCGAAATAGTAGGACCCGGCCCCGGTCACCAGCCAGCGCAGCGGCCGGCGGAAGACCTCGATGCCGGTGGGCCAGCGGTATTGCGCCCAGACGCTGAGCGTCGAGGAGGTCGCATTGCCGCGCGCGGCCGGCAGCGAATCGCCGAAGGTCTGCAGCTTGAGCTGGGTGTAGCGGGCCTGGAAGTCGAACTGCCGCTCGGCGCTGTAGTAGAAGTAGGTCAGCATCAGCGACCCGCCGATGCCCGCGACATTGGCGCGCACATCCGACAGCGCGCTGTCCTCGGTCCGGCCCCGCCGCCGCGCCAGCAGGGTCGAGCCGAGCGAGATGTCGGAGGCGGCGTAGCCGGCCATGAGGTTGAGAATGGGTGTGATGTAGAGGCTGTCGGCCAGGTAGAAGTCCCAGCCCACCCCGATGGTGCCGGTGAAGTTGTTCCAGCGGACGACGGCGTCGGGCGCGCCCACGCCCTGCAGCACCGCGCGCGGATCGTAGCGCGCGTAGGAGGCGTAGATCTCGAGCCAGAGCGGGAAGGTCTCGTCCACCTCGAAGCCGAAGCCGAACTGGCTGAGGGTCAGGGTCGGGTCGCCCTGCTCCGGGCCGGTGGTGGCGCGGTTGACCTGCAGCGTGCTGGCCGAGGCGGCGGGGATGGCGCCGTAGCCCATGAGCCCGAGCACGCCGCCGTTGCGCGGCAGCAGGGCGCGTTGCTGCGCCAGGCGCTCGGCGATGGCGTCGCGTGTGGTGGTATCCGCCGCCACCGCGACGGCCTGGGCACGGGCGGGGAAGGCAGAGGCACAGAGCAGCGCCGCGGCGAGCAGGCCGTGAACGGGACGGAGGCGGGCGACGTCGCCGATGCGGCGATACCAGGAAGACCCGCGCCGCCCGGCGTCGATGGCCGGCCGCCGCCGCCTGCCGCTCAGGTCGCCGGCGCACCCGGGGTCAAGGACAGCCGGGTTCTGCATTCCCTGGTCGCGCTCTGGAACCTGCCGTATCGTTACCGATCCTGCCATGCGCAGCGCGCGGGGCCAAGCATCAGGGCGTGCCGGCATGGCGTTGTGTCCGGCCCGCCGTCGGGAAGGGCCGGCCAGCGGGGCGCGGTCCGGTCAGGCTTCGCCCGCGCACTCCAGCATCGCCGCCTGCAGCGCTTCCTCGGGCTTCTTCCCGCCCCAGAGCACGAACTGGAAGGCCGGGAAGAACCGCTCGCACTCGGTCAGCGCGATGTCGACCATATCCTCGAGGCTCTCGGCGGAGGCACCGGGCGCGCCGCGCAGCAGGACAGCGTGGCGGAAGACCGGGACGCCTTCCTCGCTCTCCAGGCCGAAATGGCCGATCCAGAGCTTCTCGTTCGCCATGGCCAGCAGCTCGAACAGCCGGTCGCGCTGGGCCGCGGGCACCTTCAGGTCGAAGGCGCAGGAGAAGTGCATGGCGCTGATCTCCTGCGACCACGAGAAGTACAGCCCGTAGTCGCACCACTTGCCCGGCGCCTCGGCCGCCATCTCGCCGTCGGAGCGGCGCTCGAAAGCCCATTCGTTCGCCGCGATGATCTGCTCGATCACGTCGAGGGGGTTGGAGGCCAGATCGCGTGGTTCGGTGATCATGTTGCCCGACATCGCGCGCGTCCTCCCGCAAAGGGGTCCAGGCGATCCGCCTACCGAGTCTTGGGGTGACCGGGTGCGAATCGCCACCAGGGGTAGGTTACGCAGGCGCGAGTCAGCGCCGCAAGAGTCCACCCCGCCGGAAGTCTGCACGCACTTCGGGAAGATTCCGTTGCAGCGCGGGTGATGCTGCGTTGCAACGCCCGGGACGGGTCAGCCGCCGGGTTCGGCCGCGGTGTCGGGGGCGGCGGCCGCGGCGAGGCGCGCCTCGAGCGCCGCGACCCGGGCCTCCAGCGCCTCCTGACCCTCGCGCGCGCGGCGGGCGAGTTCCATGGCGGCGTCGAGATCCTCGCGCTTCACCAGGTCCATGCGCGCCACCACGGCGTCGACCTGGGCGCGGGCCATCGCCTCCACCTCCTGCCGCAGGCCGGCAAGGACGGAGAAGGCCCCCCCCGCCATGCCGGCGAGGTCGTCGAACAACCTGCCGCCGCGCCGTCCGCCAGACCCACCCGTCTCACCCATCGTTGCCGCTCCTGTGCCGCCGCGTGCTTGGCCGGCCCGTCCGGCCCGCCCTATACCGCCCCCCGGCCCGGTGCAACGGCGTGGCCGGCGCCCGGACGCCCCGGGGGAGTTCCCATGTATCTCGTGACCGGTGGCGCCGGTTTCATCGGTTCCAATCTTGTGTCCGTGCTCGCGACCCGCGGCGCGGAGGTCATGGTCGTCGATCGCCTCGGCACCGACGACAAGTGGCGCAACCTGGCCAAGCCCCTGCTCGCCGGCATCATCCCGCCGGAGGGGCTGGACGGCTTCCTCGACCGCCGCCCGCCGCTGACCGCGGTGCTTCACATGGGCGCGATCAGCGCGACCACGGCGACGGACGCCGATGCGGTGGTGGCCAGCAACCTGACCCTGTCGCTGCGGCTGTGGGAGGAGTGCGCGGCGCGGGGCGTGCCGCTGGTCTATGCCTCCTCCGCCGCCACCTATGGCGATGGCGCGCAGGGCTTCGACGACGATGCCTCCCCCGCCGCCCTGGCGCGCCTCCGGCCACTCAACCTCTATGGCTGGTCGAAGCTCG
>JAIYAI010000669.1 GCA_027489135.1 Acetobacteraceae bacterium | reverse complement strand
CTACGTGCCGACCACCGTGCCCGGCGTGCGGTTGCCGAGTGTCATCCTGGGCGACGGCAGCTTCCTGCACGACCTGCTGGGGCCGTGGTTCACGCTGCTCGCCGTGGGTACCGTGCCGGATGACGGGCTGGTCGCGGCCGCGACCGCGCGCGGCATGCCGCTGGCGGTGCTGCGCGTCGACGATCCGGCGGCGGAGACGGTCTACGGGCAGGGCCTGCAGGTGCTGGTCCGCCCGGACCAGCACATCGCCTGGCGCGGCCGCGTGGTCGCGGCGCCGGAGGCCGTGATCGCGCGCGCGCTCGGGTGGCCTGCGCATGGCTGAGCCGCCCGATCCGGTAATGGTGCTGGACCTGGCGCGGCGGCATCTCGGCGCGGTCGCGCTGCTCGGCCCGCCGCTGCGCATCTGGCGGCAGCGCCTGGCCGCCGAGGCCGGGATGCTGGAGATCGAGACGCCGGCGCTGGGCTGGGCCTTCGTCGGCTTCGGCGCGCAGGCGGCGCCGCTCGGCCTGCTGGAACTGCATGCCGATGGCAGCGCCCGGGCGCTGGCGGTGGCGGAGCATCCGTGGCTGGCGCATGCGCTGCTGCTGGGCCTGGCGCAGGCGCAGCTGCCACATGCGGAGGGCTGCTATCTCGGCGCCTTCGCCGTGCCGGGGGCGGAGGCCGACCGCGCCTTCGTCGCCGATTGCCTGGACCATGAGATGGTCGTGCCGCTGCACCCGACGGCGGAGGTGATGCACGGGCTGGAATTCGCGGGCTGGCTGCACGCGCTGGCGGCGGGGTGACAGGCAACGCTACCCCCCACCCTGACCCTCCCCCGCCAGCGGGGGAGGGAACGTCACCTCAATAGCTGATCACCACCACCACATCGCCCTCGGCGATCATCTCGCCTTCCTCGACGCGGATCTCGGCGACGGTGCCGTTGCGTGGGGCGAGGACGGGAATCTCCATCTTCATCGATTCCAGCAGGATCACCGGTTCCTCCTCCTCCACGGCCTCGCCGGCCTGCTTGAGGATCTTCCAGACGGAGCCCGAGATCTCCGACTTCACCCGCACCTCGGCCATGCCGCCGCTTCCCCCTTTACGCTTCGCATGCATTGCAGAGGCGCAGACGTCCCCGGTCAACCCTGCTTGCCGCAGCGCCGCGCCAGTGCTGGCATCCCGCGGACCGAGGGGAAGGAAACACCACCATGTCCGAGACCGTGCTGATCAATCCGGTGAAGGCGAAGATCGCCGCCGGCGGCGCAGCCCTCGGTCTTGGCGTGCGCCTTGTGCGCTCGGCCGAGATCGCCCGCATCGCGCGGGCCAGCGGCCACGACTTCCTCTTCCTCGACGTGCAGCATTCGCTGTTCAACCTGGAAACGCTCGGCCACATCGCGCAGGCGGCGCTGGCGCTCGGCGTCGCGCCAGTGGCGCGGGTGCGGTCGGTGCGCGACCCGGACGTGCAGGCGCTGCTCGACAACGGCGTCACCGGCATCGTCTTCCCGGACGTGAACACGGAGGCCGATGCGCGGGCCGCCGTCGCCGCCGTGCGCTTCGGGCCGCTGGGCCGGCGCAGCGTGACCGGCGGCTACCCCTATTTCGATTTCCGCCCGGTGCCGCCGACGCAGTCCCTGCCGGCGGTCGAGGCCGCCACCCTGCTGGTCTGCATGATCGAGACGCGGGAGGGCGTGCGCAACGTCGACGCCATCGCCGCCGTGCCCGGGATCGACGTGATCCACATGGGGCTGAACGACCTGCTGACCGACATGGGCAAGCCCGGCCAATACGCCGATCCGGAATGCGAGGACGCGATCGCCCGCGTGCTGGCCGCCTGCCGCGCGAACGGCAAGGCCTTCGGCTGCGGCGGCAACCGCGACCCGAAGGCGCAGGCGGCGATCATCAAGCGCGGCGCGCAGTTCCTGACGACGCAGACCGACACCGCGCTGCTGACCAGCAGTGCGACGGCCTGGACGAAGGGGGTGCGGGAGGCGATCGGCTAAGCTCTGGTCCAACGGCTGATTCGCCGCCTCGGCGCATGGGCCTCGGCGGATCAGCCGCTACAGCCGCCACCCCGTATGGATCGCCACGATCCCGCCCGAGAGGTTCCGGTACGCCACCCGCTCCAGCCCCGCCTTGCGCATCATCCCGGCGAGCGTCTCCTGGTCCGGGAACATGCGGATGCTCTCCGCCAGGTACTGGTAGCTCTCCGCATCCTTCGCCACGCGCGCGCCGATGCGCGGCAGCACCTGGAAGGACCACAGGTCATAGACCTTCGCCAGCGCGTCGATCTCGACCCGGCTGAACTCCAGGCAGTGGAAGCGCCCGCCGGGCCGCAGCACGCGCCGGGCCTCCCGCAGCACCGCGTCCTTGTCGGTGCAATTGCGCAGCCCGAAGGCCATCGAGATCTTCTCGACCGAGCGGTCCGGCAGCGGCAGGTGCTCGGCATCGGCGCAGAGGAAGGTGACGCCCGCCGCCAGCCCCCGCTCCAGCGCCCGGTCCTGCGCCACGGCCAGCATGGCGGGGTTGACGTCGGAGATGATCACCCGCCCCGCACCCCGCGCCTTCGCCGCGAAGCCGATATCGCCGGTGCCGCCGGCGAGATCCAGCAGCGCCTCCCGCGGGGAGGCGGCGATGGCGTTGACGAAGATCCGCTTCCAGATCCGGTGCACGCCGAGCGACATCAGGTCGTTCATGATGTCGTAGCGCGGCGCCACGCTCTCGAAGACCTCCCGGACGAGCCGGGACTTCTCCTCGCGGGGGACGGCGCGGTAGCCGAAATCGGTGGTCTCGGACATCGAGGGGTTCCGCCTGGGTCGGGGCTTCCCTAGACCTGGGACGCCGCGTCGGAAAGCGCAGGGGGACGCCATGCCGGAATTACCGGAAGTGGAGACGGTGATGCGGGGCCTGGCCGAGGTGCTGGACGGCCGGCGCATCGTGGCCGCCGCCATCACCCGCCCCGATCTGCGCTGGCCCTTCCCGCCGAACCTGGCGGCGCGGCTGACCGGCACCCGTGTGCTCGGCTTCCGCCGGCGCGGCAAGTACATGCTGATGCGGCTGGAGGGCGGGGATTCCGTGCTGATCCACCTCGGCATGTCGGGCCGGATGGTGGCGCGGCGGGTGGGCGAACCGCCCGTCCCCAGGCTCGGACCGCAGGGCGCCGCCTCGGACGCCCGCGGCCACAACGGCCCGCCCGAGGCGCATGAGCACATGGTGATCGAGACCGAGGAGGGCTGGCGTATCGGCTTCGTCGATCCCCGCCGCTTCGGCTCCGTGGACCTGGTGCCGACCGAGCGGGAGGAGGAGCACCGGTCGCTCGCCGGGATGGGGCCGGAACCGCTGGGGCCGGAATTCACGGATACGGTGCTCAGCGCCGCGCTGACAGGCCGCTTCACCCCGATCAAGGCAGCGCTGCTGGACCAGAAGGTCGTCGCCGGCCTCGGCAACATCTATGTCTGCGATGCGCTGTGGCGCGCCGGCATCTCGCCGCGGCGGCTGGCGGCCAGCGTCGCCGGCACCCGCGCCGCGCGGCTGGTGCCGGAGATCAAGGCGGTGCTGGAGGAGAGCATCGCCGCCGGCGGCTCGAGCCTCCGCGACTATGTCCGGGCCGATGGCGAGGTCGGCTTCTTCCAGGAACGCTTCGACGTCTACGACCGGGAGGGGGAACGCTGCGCCCGCTGCCCCGGCCCACCCGCCTGCAAGGGCGTGGCGCGCATCGTCCAGTCCGGCCGGTCGACCTTCTATTGCCCGAAAACCCAGCGCTGACGCGGACTCGCCCGTCGGCGTGGCTCCGCTCCACCGGCAACGCCCCATGGTGGCGCGCCGGACCGATTGTTCGGCGCGCTGCCATGGGCTAACGGCGGCCCACGCATGGAGGGACGCGCGATGGCCGAATACGGGATGATCCTGACCGAGGTGCAGGGCAAGGTGGCGGTGATCCGCCTCAACCGCCCGCAGGCGCTGAACGCCCTCTGCGACCAGCTGATGACGGAGCTTGCGGATGCGCTGGCCGGCTACGATGCCGATCCCGCGATCGCCGCCATCGTCATCACCGGCAGCGAGAAGGCCTTCGCCGCCGGCGCAGACATCAAGGAGATGGTCTCCCGCACCTATCCGGCGATCTATTTCGACGATTTCATCGGCAAGCGCTGGGAAGCAGTGACGCACGTCACGAAGCCGGTGATCGCCGCGGTGGCGGGCTTCGCCCTCGGCGGCGGCTGCGAGCTGGCGATGATGTGCGACATCATCATCGCCGCCGATACGGCGAAGTTCGGGCAGCCCGAGATCAAGCTGGGCATCATCCCGGGCGCCGGCGGCACGCAGCGGCTGACCCGCGCCGTGGGCAAGGCCAAGGCGATGGAGATGATCCTGACGGGCCGGATGATGGACGCCGCCGAGGCCGAGCGGGCGAGCCTCGTCTCCCGCGTCGTGCCGGCGGACCAGCTGCTGGCGGAGGCGGTGAAGGTGGGCGAGGCGATCGGCGCCATGTCGGCGCCTTCCGTGGCCATCGCCAAGGAAGCCGTGAACCGTGCCTTCGAGGTGACGCTGAGCGAGGGCGTGCGCTTCGAGCGCCGGGTCTTCCATTCCCTCTTCGCCACCGAGGACCAGAAGGAGGGCATGTCCGCCTTCGCCGAGAAGCGGAAGCCCGCCTTCCGCAATCGCTGATCGTCGGGCACCCGCATCCCGCGACGCAGCGATGCTTGACGCCCGGACGGCGAGGGGTCTAAACGCTGCCCCTCGCTCGGCCCAAGCGACCATCGGGCTGACCAATTCCCTCCTGCATTGGCTGACAGAACTCCATGGCGAACACGGCTTCCGCCCGCAAGCGCATCCGGCAGACGGAGAAGCGCACCCAGATGAACCGGGCCCGCAAGGCCCGGGTGCGGACCTTCCTGCGGAAGGTCGAGCTTGCCATCACGGGCGGTGACGAGACCGCGGCGCGCGAGGCGCTGAAGGCGGCGCAGCCGGAACTTCACCGCGCGGCGACGAAGGGTGTCCTGCATCGCAACACCGTCGCGCGCAAGTTGTCGCGCCTCTCGGCGCGCGTGAAGGCTCTCGGGACCGCCGCGACCGCCTGATCGGTCTGGCGGATCGGCCGCGAAGGCCTGATCTTTCTGCGTTCGAGCTGGCCTAGACGCCGAGATTGGCGTGCAGTTCTTCGCGAAGACCACCCAAGCACTCGCATCATACTTGATCAATACTTGTTTTTCGGGCGTTCCCGCGAAAGTTGCTATTTGATCGGGGCCGTCGTGCACGGTATCATCTGCCCCGCCCCCACGTGGTGACCTTCCCTTCCCCCCCAAGCAGAGGGACGGCCGCCGCGAAGCGGGCCGCGCATTCTTCGCGCGTTGCAGCGGCCGTACGGCCGGCCGCTGCCAAGCAAGCGACTGGTCAGGGATGCGATAGGAGGCGTTCGGATTGTCCCCCGAAAGATCCGGGCAGATCGCCGCCTCCTGGGCCCGCATTCGCGGTCGCCTGCGCGAGGATGTCGGCGAAGTGGAGTACCGAAGCTGGCTTCGGCAGATGACCCTGGCCAGCATCGATGCCGACGAGGCAGTAGTGCATCTGCCCACCCGCTTCCTGCGCGACTGGGTCAGCAGCCACTACGGGGAGCGCTTGCGTGTCCTGTGGCAGGCTGAACTGCCCTGGGTGCGCCGCGTGGAGATCCGCGTCGCACCGAATGGACGCTCCGAAGTCGACGGCGGCACGACGCAGAACGGCCTCACGACGTCGTCGTTTGAACCGCGCACTGACGGCAAGGACACCCACGCCGACCGCCCGCCGCAGCG
>JAIYAI010000758.1 GCA_027489135.1 Acetobacteraceae bacterium | reverse complement strand
GTGGTGAGAATGCCCTTCGCGGCATGCATGCCGTGGATGTCTTCGGGGCTGGTCTCGATGCGCACCAGGATCACCGTCTCACCCTTCGCCGCGCGTGCCTCGGCCTCCTCGGAGGAGAAGACGACGACGCCACAGGCCGCGCCGGGGGAGGCCGGCAGACCCTTTGCGAGCAGCTTCCGCGCGGCCTTCGGATCAAGCGTCGGGTGCAGCAGCTGGTCGAGTGCCTTCGGGTCCACGCGCTTGACCGCTTCCGTCTGGTCGATCAGCCCTTCGCGCGCCATGTCCACGGCGATCTTCAGGCTGGCCGCGGCGGTGCGTTTCCCGTTGCGGGTCTGCAGCATGTAGAGCTTGTTCTGCTGGACCGTGAACTCGATGTCCTGCATGTCGCGGTAGTGCCGCTCCAGCGTCTCCCGCACCTTGACCAGTTCGCCATAGGCGCCGGGCATGGCCTTCTCCATGCTGCGCTCGCCGGGCTTGGAGCGGCCTTCGGACATGGGCTGGGGCGTGCGGATGCCGGCGACGACGTCCTCGCCCTGCGCGTTGATCAGGTATTCGCCGTAGAAGATGTTCTCGCCGGTGGAGGGGTCACGCGTGAAGCAGACGCCCGTCGCGCAATCCTCGCCCATGTTGCCGAAGACCATGGCCTGGACGTTCACCGCGGTGCCCCAGTTGCCGGGGATGTCGTGCAGGCGCCGATAGGTGATGGCGCGGGCGTTCATCCAGGACCCGAAGACGGCGCCGATGGCGCCCCAGAGCTGCTCCTCGGGGTCCTGGGGGAAGGGGCGGCCGATCTCCTGCTCGACCATCTCCTTGTAGCCGTGCACGACCTGGTGCCAGTCCTGCGCCGTCAGTTCGGTATCGTCGATCACGCGGCGGTCGAGCTTCACATGCTCGATGATCTCCTCGAACCGATGGTGATCGACGCCGAGCACGACGCCGCCATACATCTGGATGAACCGGCGGTAGCTGTCCCAGGCGAAGCGCGCATCGCCGGAAGCGGTGGCGAGGCCGTCCACCGTGACGTCGTTGAGCCCGAGGTTGAGGACGGTGTCCATCATGCCCGGCATGGAGACACGGGCGCCGGAGCGGACGGAGACGAGGAGCGGCTTCTTCGCGTCGCCGAACTTCAGGCCCACGGCCTGCTCGACCCGGGCGAGCGCGGCGACGACCTGGTCGCGGAGGTCGGCGGGGTAGGTGCTGCCGTTGTCGGTGTAGAAGGTGCAGACCTCGGTCGTGATGGTGAAGCCGGGGGGCACCGGCAGGCCGATCGAGGCCATCTCGGCCAGGTTGGCGCCCTTGCCGCCGAGGAGGTTGCGCATGTCCGCGCGGCCCTCGTTGTGGCCGGCGCCGAAGCTGTAGACCCACTGTGGCATGCGTGCGGTTCCTTCAGCCTTCGATCTTGGAGAGGTCGGCGACGGCGTCCATTGCGGCGCGCAGCCGGGCCAATAAACCAAGGCGGTTGAGTCGGAGTTGCGGATCGGGATCGTTCACGGTCACGCGGTCGAAGAAGGCGTCGACCGGGGCGCGGAGCGTGGCAAGGGCAGCCATGGCGCCGGCGAAGCCCTCCGCCGCGATGCGGGATTGCGCGGCGGGCACGGCGCTGTCGAGGGCGGCGGCGAGGGCCTGTTCCTCCGGCGCCTGGAGGAGGGCGGCGTCGGTGGTGGTGGCGAAGGCGCGGCCGTCCTTCTTCTCCTCGATGCGGAGGATGTTGGCGGCGCGCTTGTAGGCGGCGAGGAGGTTCGCGCCGTCGGGGGATTCGACGAAGCTGCGCAGCGCCTCGGCACGGGCGAGGAGGCGCACGAGGTCGTCATCGGGTGTCGCGCCGAAGACGGCGGCGACGAGGTCGTGGCGGGCGCCTTCGGTGCGGAGCTGGACCCGCAGGCGTTCCGCGATAAAATCGAGGACCTCCTGCGACGTCGGCCCCGGCGTCCCCGTCTCGGTTGCGGCCATCGCACGGCCGACATCGCTTTCCATCAGAGGCAACGCGTGATGCTCGGCCGCGGCCACAGCCGGACCGATCGCCCGCAGCAGTGGCAGGCGCAGCCCGTTCTCCCGCACGATGCGGATGATGCCGAGTGCAGCGCGGCGCAGGGCATAGGGGTCGCCCGAGCCCGTCGGCTTCTCGCCGACGAAGAAGAACCCCGCCAACTGATCCAGCTTGTCCGCCAGCGCCACCGCCACGGCCACCGGCTCGCCCGGCACCGCATCCCCCGGCCCCAACGGCCGGTAATGCGCCCCGATCGCCTCCGCCACGCGCGGATCCTCGCCGCCGGCGAGCGCGTAGTACCGCCCCATCACGCCCTGCAACTCGGGGAACTCGCCCACCATGCCGCTGGCGAGGTCCGCCTTGGCGAGCCGCGCCGCGCGCGTCGCCAGGGCCCGGTCGGCGCCGACCAAGGGCGCGATGGCCGCGGCCAGGCTCTCCAGCCGGCTGACCCGCTGCCCCTGCGTCCCGAGCTTCGCGTGGAACACGACCTCGTCCAGCTTCGGCAGGAAGCTCTCGAGATTCTGCTTCCGGTCCTGGTACCAGAAGAACCGCGCATCCGAAAGCCGCGCCCGCAGCACGCGCTCATTGCCGGCCGCGATCGCCGCGCCGCCATCCTCCGGCACGATGTTGGCGACGATCGCGAAGCGCGTCGCCGCCCGCCCATCCGGATGCCGCAGCGCGAAGTAGCGCTGGTTCACCCGCATCGTCGTGCGCATCAACTCGGGGGGCAGGTCCATGTAGGCGTCGTCGATCCGCCCGAGCAGCGGCACCGGCCATTCCACCAGACCCGCAACCTCGGCGAGCAGCCCGCGGTCCGGTACCACCTCCAGCCCCTCGGCGGCGGCGAGCGTCGCGATGCCCTCCTCGATGATCCGCTCGCGCTCCGCGGCATCGGCGATAACGAAGCGGCTGCGCAGCCCGGCCTCATAGTCGGCGAAGGACCGCACCGCGAAGGGCTCCGTGCCGGCCATGATCCGGTGGCCCTCGGTCAGCGCATCCGCGACCAGCCCGTGCTCGCCGAGTTCGAAGCGGACCGGGTCGCCGTCCAGCACGCAGAGGATGCGCTGCAGCGGTCGCACCCAGGCGAAGCCGCTGGTGCCCCAGCGCATGGATTTCGGCCAGGCGAAGCCGCGCAGCAGCGGCGGCAGCGCGGCGGCGATGAGATCACGCGCCTCGATCACGGCGCCGGGCTTGGAGAGGACCCAGAACTGCCCCTCCTGCACCAGCATCTCGCGCGTCGCCCCGTGCTTGCGCAGGAACCCCTCGATCGCCTGGTCCGGCGCGCCCACGCGCGGCCCGCGCTCCTCCTTGCCGGCGGTCTCGGCCCGCGCCGCGATCTGCCCGACGGCGGCGATGCGCCGCGGCCCGAACAGGCCGCGCGGCGCCTCCGTCATCAGCGGCGACAGCGCCTTCAGCAGGCCGGCGCACAGATCCTCGGCCGCCCGCGCCTGCATGCGCGCGGGGATTTCCTCGGAGAAGAGTTCGAGCAGGAGTTCGGGCATGGGGGCTCAGACGACCCGTTCGATGTCGGTGCGGGCGAAGTCGTCGCCCTTGAACAGCAGCGGTGCGTCCCGCTCGATGGCGAGCGCATAGGCGAAGCAGTCGCCAAGGTTGAGCCCCGCCCTGTGGCGGCCCTTGCCGAAGCGGCG
>JAIYAI010000650.1 GCA_027489135.1 Acetobacteraceae bacterium | reverse complement strand
ATTGGTGGTCGGCCGCGTCGCCCATGCCTGGGGCATCAGCCAGGAGCCCGAGGTGTTCCGCTTCCGCGTCACCGGCATGGCGCTGACCTTCACGGTGCTCGGCGTCGCGGCGGCGGCGCTGCTGGGGCTGGTCCTGGCGCGGCTGTAGCCGCGGCGCGTTGCTCAGTCGTCATCCTCGCCGTTGATGGTGCCGCGCGTGTCGACATGGACGAAGTTCGACGACTTCGACGGATAGACCTTCACCATGCCGCGGAACAGGAACTCGTAGGCATGGGTTGATTCGGAGCCCATCCCCACCGAGCGCTGCGGCAGTTCGTAGAAGGGGATCACGCCGGCGGCGACCTTGACCGCCTTGCGCTGGAACGGAATGGCCGAGCCGAACCAGCGTTTGTCGTGCCAGCTCCGCAGCAGGGCGCCGATCTCCTCCACCGGATGACCCGGCGTCTGGAAATCGATGGCGCCATAGGCCTGGTGCTGGCTGAGCTTTGAACGCCCGGCATTGGCGTTGTTGTTGTACGCCTCGTTGCGATAGGCGCAGATGATCTTCACCGGGGTGCCGAGCTCGGCACGGAGCTGCTCCAGCACCATGATCGTCGGCACGATGTTGTGCCACATCGTCAGCGGCGGTGGTCCGTTCGGATCCTTGTACTGCCGGACCAGCAGCTCACCGGATGTGAAGAACCGCAGCTGCAGGCTGTCGATGAACTTGTCGAATTGCGTGCGATTGAACGACATCGCCCTGGCGCTCCCGCGTGCCGGACAGTCCGGCAATCGCCGGAAAATGCCGCCGGCGCGCGCGAGACACTGTGCTTCAGCGCACATGCGCCACATCCGGGATGGCCCCGCCGCGACCAGCGCGACGGGGCCAGGGGGCGGATGCGGCCGCGCGTCAGCGGCGGATCACCTGCGCATCCTCGCCGCTGCCGACCAGCACCGGCGTTCCGGCGGGCGCCTGGGACTGTGGCTTCGCCGCGGTGGCCGGCGCCTCGCGCACCACCTGCGCATCCTCGCCGCTGCCGACAAGGCGATAGGCCGCATGGGCGGGAAGGGCGACGGCGGCGGCACCGGCCAGGGCCAGGGCGGCGAGGGCGATGCGGGTCGTCATGGTCTGTCTGTCTCCTGTGTTGCGGCAGCGGCCCGTCGCCGCCTGCCGTGACCCGGAGATGGACAGCCCCCGCCGCGCGCGGCGTGCGCTGGCGCACATCGCGACGCGCCGGCGGTCGCCATCTCCGCGCCATTCACCCGGCGGTCCCGGCAGCGGCATAGGCGCGATCCACCAGGCCCCGCAGCGCAGCCACGTCGCGCAGCACGATCCCGCGCGCCTGCACCTCGACCAGCCCGCCGCGCATCAGGTCGCCGAGGCTGCGCGACACCGCCTCCCGCCGCGCGCCGATGCGGGCGGCGAGGTCGCGCCGGCTGGGCGGAGGGCTGACGACCGGTCGGCCGGCCCGCGTGGACGGCCGCGCCAGGCGCAGGAGTTCCGCGGCGAGCCGCTCCGTCACCGGCAGCGCCGCGCTGTCGAGCAGCCGCGCGTTGAGCGCGCGCACACGTCCCACCATCTGCCGCATCAGGCGCAGCGCCAGGGGCGGCGACGCCTCGACCAGGTCGACGAAGGCCGGGCCCGGCAGGATGCCGAGCCGCGTGCGGTGCACGGCGCGGACGCCGGCGGAGGGCGCCGTCGCCGGACCGGCGAGCGCAGCCATCTCGCCGAAGCAGCCGCCCGGGCCGATGTCGCCGAGGATGCGCTCATGCCCGCCAGGCGTGCGCAGCAGCACGCGCAAGCCACCGCTGTGCACGAGGAAGACATCCGTCGCGGGATCATCCACGGCGAGGACGATCTCCTCCGGCTCCGCGTCGCGCCAGCGCAGATGCCCGGCGGCGCGCGCCAGCACGGCGCGGTCGCAATCGGCGAGGAGAGGAAAGCGGGCGAGGGAATCAATCGCCTGGGTCAGCGGCATGGCCGATGCGACATCGTCATGCGCCCGCTCGCCGTCAACAGACTGTGGCATCCCGGGCAGGATCCGCCTGCCGTCGCCGCATGGACGCGTGCGCTTCGTGTTTCCCGCGGGCCGATCGCGGGCTAGCCTGCGCGGGCAACATCCCGAAGGGAGAGTCCAGACATGCCCACAACGGTCAAGCAGATGGTCGCGGATGCGAACGCGGTGGTGCCGCGGATCAGCGCGGCAGACGCGAAGGCCCTGCACGCGGAGGGCAAGGCGGTGTTCATCGACCTGCGCGAACCGCCCGAGGTCGCGGCCAGCGGCAAAGTGCCCGGCGCGCTCGAGATCCCGCGCGGGCTTCTGGAATTCCGCGTCGACCCGGAGAACCAGGAGCGCAACGCGGCACTGCAGAAGCCTGTCGTGATCACCTACTGCGCCTCCGGCGGCCGCGCGGCGCTGGCAGGCAAGCTGATGAAGGACCTCGGCTACGGGGACGTGCGCAACCTCGGCGGCTTCAAGGACTGGGTCGAGGGTGGCGGCACGGTGGAGAAGTAGCCGGCGCATCCCGGCGCCCGGGGCCTAGTCCCGGATGTGAAGCACGGCATTGCGGCGCATCCGCGCGCCGCAATGCCGCACAGGCTCCTCGGCGCGGCCAGGCGATCCCCGCGGCCGCCTCGCGTCTATTGCGCCGCCGGCTGGATACCAGCCTTTCTCGCCGCGCCGACCCATTTCTCCATCTCGCGCTCCATCAGCGCCCGCGCCTGCTCGGGCGTCGAGGTGACGGTGGCGGCGCCGAGCGTCGTATGGCGTTCCACCACCGCCGGCCGGTTCATCGCCGCGATCACATCGGCGTTGATCTTCGCCACCACCGCCGGCGGCAGCCCGGCCGGGGCGATGACCATCCCCCAGGTCGAGGCCTCGAAGCCCGGCAGCAGCGCCTCCGCCAGGGTCGGCACGTCGGGCAGTTGCGGCGCGCGGGTCGCACCCGTCGTCGCCAGGCACTTCACCGCGCCGGACTGGATATGCGGCAGGATCGCGGCGACGGTGTCGAACATGAAGGCGACACGGCCCGAGATCAGGTCCGGATGCGCCGCGGTGCTGCCGCGGTAGTTCACGTCCGTCACCTCGATGCCGGTCTGCTGCGCCAGAAGCTGCGGCGCGAGGCGCACCACGCCGCCCGTCGTCGCCACCGGCAGCCCACGCTCCTTCTTCGCCAGCGCCACGAGCTCCGCCGGCGTGCTGGCCGGCGAGGACTTCGGCACGCAGAGCGCGAGCGGCGTCGCCGTGGTCTGGGTGATGAAGGTGAAATCCTTGATCGTGTCGAAGGGCACGCGGTGGAAGGCCGGGTTCACCGCATGCGCGACGGAGACGAGGCCGAGCGCATGGCCATCCCCCGGCAGCCGCGCGAGCGCATCCGTACCGATCACGCCGTCGGCGCCGGTGCGGTTCTCCACCGGCACGGGCTGGCCCCAGGCGGCGGCCAGCGGCTCCGCGATCAGCCGTGCCGTGATGTCGGAGACGCCGCCCGGCGTGTAGGGCACGATCATGCGTATGGCGCGGTTGGGGAAGCCGGCCTGGGCCCGGGCGACCGCGGGCAGGGCAAGGGTGGCGAACAGCACGGCGCGGCGGCCGGTGGCGATGGTCATGGTGTTCCTCCCGTACGTCTTGCGCACAGTGTGCGGCGGCGCGGGGCGCAAAGGGAAGGCTTGTGGCCGGGGGTCCGCACACGGCATCGTGGGCGCTGGTCCCGGATGGAGCTTCCCGCATGCTCGCCCGCCGCATCCTGCTTGGCGCCGCGCCGCTGCTGCCCTTGGCCCGACCCGGGCTGGCCCAGGCGCCATGGCCGAGCCGCCCGATCACCCTGGTCATCGGCTTCCCGCCGGGCGGCCAGGCCGACTTCGCCTCCCGCCTCATGCAGAACGCGCTTTCGGCCGGCTTCGGCCAGCCCGTGGTGATCGAGAATCGGCCTGGCGCCGGCGGGAACATCGCCACCGAGCAGGTGCTGCGCGCGCGGCCCGATGGCTACACGCTGCTGGCGGGCAATATCGGCACCTTCACGATCAATCCGCACACCATGCCGAGCATGGGCTTCGATCCGCTGGAGCTGGTGCCGATAGGCCTCATGCTACAATCGGGGCTGCTGCTGGCGGTGAACCCCGCCCTGTCGGTGCGCAATTTCGCCGAATGGCGCGCCTGGGTGATGGCGAGCCAGCCGCGCGGCATCGACTACGCCTCGACCAGCGCCGGGGGCCTTGTGCATGTCGCGACCGAGATGCTGCGCATGCGGCTGGGCGGTCCCGTGATGCACCACGTGCCCTATCGCGGCAGCGGGCCGGCGCTGCAGGACCTGATCGCCGGCGTCTTCCCGACCATGTTCGACGCGCCGTCGCTGCTGTTTCCCTTTGTGCAGTCCGGCCAGGCACGCGGCATCATGCTGACCACGGCGAAGCGTCTGCCGGCCATGCCCGATATCCCGACAGCCGCGGAAGCCGGCCTGCCGGACTTCGTGGTGAGCTCCTGGATCGGGCTGTTCGGCCCGCGTGGCACGCCGCCCGAGATCGTCGCCCGCGCCAATGCCGTGCTGACGCAGGTCTGCGCCGATCCCGAGATCCGCGCGAAGATCGACGCGCGCGGCGACGAGGTGGGGGGCGGCAGCGCCGCCGACCTCGCCGCGCTGGTGCGCCGCGACCATGCCCGCTGGGGCGAGGTCGTGCGCGCCAACAACATCCGCGCGGAGTAGGCGCGGCCGCTACATCACCAGCAGCAGCAGGATGATGCCGAGGCCGCCCTGGATCCAGGCGCCCAGCATCACCCCGGTGCGCCAGGCGGCGAAGGCTGCGATCAGCAGGAAGATCGCCAGGAACACCCCGAGCGTCCCCGCCACCGCCGTACCCGCCACGGCGAGCCAGACGAAGCCGATCGCCAGCGCCAGGTTGTAGCCCGCCATGTTGGCCGCCAGCGGCGCCGCCCAGTCCACTTGGCGGTCGAACTCCGCATGGTTGCGCGATCGCTGCGCCCAGTCCGGCGCCACCTGCTCGACGAAGCCGGTGCTCCAGCCGACGGTCTCGCGGAAGGCGAACATCAGGTGTGCCACCGCCGCGACCGCGGCGACGACACGCAACAGGAATTCCATCAGGCCATTCTCCTCAATCCAGACGCGCCCCGGATACCGCGACGATCATGCGCCAGCGCTCCATCTCGGCCGCGATGAAATCGGCGAAGCGCTCCAGCGCCAGACCCTGCAGCCTGGTGGAATCGGTGCGCTCCGCCCAACGCTTGGCCTCGTCTTCCGCCAGCACGGCCGCGGTCTCGGCGGCGAGGCGCGTGGCGACCGGTGCGGGCGTGCCGGCGGGCAGGAAGAAGCCAGACCAGACCATGGTCCCGGCCTCGGCCAGGCCAAGCTCCGCCACGGTCGGCACGGCGGGCAGGGTGCCGAGGCGCTCCTGTCCCGTCACGGCCAGTGCCCGCGCCTGGCCACCATTGATCAGCGGCATGGAGGTGACGGCGTAGTCGAACATCAGGTCGGCGCGGCCGGCGACGAGGTCGTTCAACGCCGCCGGTGTGCCGCGATAGGGCACATGCGTCAGCTCGATCCCCGCCACCTTGGCGAACAGCGCACCGGCGAGATGCACGCCCGTCCCCGCGCCGCCCGAGGCATAGGTCAGCCGCCCCGGCTGCGCCTTCGCGGCCTCGACCAGCGCCGCAACGTCGCGATAGGGGCTGTCCTTGCCGACGACCAGGATGTTGAAGTCGGCGAACAGCGCGTGCACGGGGATGAAGTCGCGCTGCGCGTCGTAGGGCAGAGCGCCGTACAGCCAACGGTTCGCGGCATGCGTGCCCTGGGTGCCGAACAGGATGGTATGGCCGTCGGGGCGGGCGCGCGCCGCCGCCTCCGCGCCGATATTGCCGCCGGCGCCGCCCTTGTTCTCGATCACCACGGGCTGGCCGAGCCGCGGCGCGAGGCGCTGCGCCAGGAAGCGCGCATTGCCGTCCGGCAGGCTGCCGGGCGCGAAGGGGACCAGGATGGTGACCGGGCGTGACGGCCAGGCCTGCGCTCGCGCCGGCCGCGAGAGGGCGAGGAGCGGGGTCGCGAGCAGCGCGGCGCGGCGTGTCGGCATGGCGTCTCCCCGGCGGCTTCGACGGGCCGCTCCACGCCGAGGCTACAAGGACCCCGACGCGCCGGCCAGCAGCGCGCGCAGCCTGGCGCCGAAGCGGGGATCGAAGGCCGGGTCGCGCGCGGCGCCATGGCCCATGGGGATCTCGGGCTGGTCGATGACCAGGGCCTTCGCGCCGGCGTTGCGCATGGCGTCCAGGAACGCAGCGGCGCGGGCCGCTGGATCCGGGTCATAGGGATCCCCGGCGAAGAGGACGAGGCCACCGCGCGCGACCGCACCAGGGGCCGTGGCGGCCAGCGCCGCCCGCCAATCCGCCAGCGCCTGCGCCCGCCGCTCCACCCGCGTGCCATGCGCCGCCGGCGCCAGGGCGACCAGCGCATCCGCCAGTGCCGGATACCGCAGCGCCATCACCGCGATGAAGGCGCCACGGGATTCGCCCACCATCGCGACCTTCCGGTAGCCATCGCGCCGCAGGGCCGCCACCGCCTCCGCCAGCAGCGCCGCGCCGGGGTCCAGCGGGTCGAACCGCGGTGGGCGGTCGATGCGCCAGACGTCCCAACGGGCGGCGAGAGGCTCGAGGAAGGGGGGCAGGGCGGGCGGGGCGCCCTCGGTGTAGTGGGCATGCAGCCAGACCAGCGCGCCCGCGGCCCTGGCCGCGCCATGGCGTGGAAAGGCAGGGTCGGGCCGACAGCCATGCTCCGCACGCAGGGGCGCGGGCAGCATCAGGGGGGTGGCCAGCAGGGCACGTCGCAGCAGGCGCATGGCGTCGCCGATGCTACAGCAGCGCCCCGCCAAGGCCAGGATGCGCAGGACCATGCCCACCCGCTCCGCCCAGACCGCCTCGCCCAGCTACCGCCTCGCCGTCGAGGACCAGGAATTCCTGATGAGCGGCGAGATGCGCCCCCTGCGCTTCGCCATGGAGTTCCAGAAGGCAGAGGGCGCGCTGCGGCGCTGGGGCGTGCGCTCCACCGTGGTCGTCTTCGGCAGCGCCCGCATCCCGCCGCCCGAACTCGCGGCGCAACTTGTCGCGGTCGCGCCGCCGGAACGCCGTGCCCAGGCGGCGGCGCTGGCGCGGCTCAGCCCCTGGTACGCGACGGCGCGGGAGTTCGCGCGCATCGTCTCCCTGCGCGGCGGCGCGCTCTCTGGCGGGGGCCCGCATGCGCCGCGCGACAACGTCATCGCCACCGGCGGCGGGCCAGGGATCATGGAAGCTGCGAACCGGGGTGCCGCCGATGTCGGCGCACCGTCCATCGGCTTCAACATCTCCCTGCCGAATGAGCAGGCGCCGAACCCCTACAGCACGCCGGCGCTGACCTTCCGCTTCCACTATTTCGCCATGCGCAAGATGCATCTGGCCATGCGCGCCAACGCGCTGGCCGTCTTCCCCGGCGGCTTCGGCACCTTCGACGAACTCTTCGAGATCCTGACCCTGATCCAGACCCGCAAGGCGCCGCCCGTCGCCGTGGTGCTGTTCGGCCGCGACTACTGGTCGCGCGCGGTCGGATGGGACGCGCTGGCCGAGTACGGGATGATCGCGCGCGAGGATCTCGGCCTGTTCCGCATGGTGGACACGCCGGAGGAGGCCTGGGACTGGCTGACCGAGCACGGGCTGACCGCGCATGCCGCGCCGGAGGACGACGCGGCCACCTGGTGACGCAGCGCATCCCCGGAATGGGGGTTGTGCTGACCCGCCCCCCTGGCGCGAGGATGGCCCCACACACCGCGGGAGGAACCCATGGCCCTCGACCCCGCCTGGCTCGAGCGCGCGCTCACCATCACCGGCGATTTCGAGACGGCCGGCGATCCCTGGACGGCCGTCACCGGCGACTTCGACGGCATGGGCATCTCCTGCGGGCCGCAGCAGGTGAACATCGGCTCGGGCTCGCTGCAGCCGCTGGTGAAGGCCTGCGGCGAAGCCCTGGTGCGGCAGTCCATGCCGACGCTCGGCGGCGAGATGTGGGCCGCTGCCCATGCCAGCATCCCGGAGGGGCTGCGCATCGTCCGCCGTTGGCAGTCCGGCGCGAAGCTGTCGGCCACGGCGGTGCGCGAGATCGCGGCGCTGCTCGACACCAAGGCGATGCGCGGGGGCATGCGCGACCGCGCGGCACGCAACGGTGATGCGGCGCTGGCCATGGCGCAGGACTGGACCGGCGGGAAGGCGGATCTGCGCACCTTCTGCTGGTTCTTCGACCTGATCACCCAGAATGGCGGGCTGAAGGGGCTGACGCGCGCCGACGTGGAAAGCTTCAAGGCGCAGGCGGGCACCGGCCGCGCCGACGACCTGATCTGCGACTTCCTGGAGAACCGCCCGGTGCACAGCGGCCATGACCGCGACGCGCAGAAGAACGCCGCGCTCTGGCGCAACGCGGCCGCGGGCGCGCGGCTCGACCTGCTGGTGCTGTCGCATCTGCGGGCCGGCCTGTCGCGGCCGGAATTCCGGCACGTGGTGCTGAACCGCAAGGGCACGCTCGCGGTCGGCAAGGGCCGGGTGAACGGGGAGATGTACAGCCTCGACTGACCGCCGCGCTGGCGGTCAGACCATCGCCATGCCGCCGTTGACGTGCAGCGTCTGGCCGGTGACCCAGCCGGCCTCGGGCGAGGCGAGATAGACCACCGCCGCCGCGACATCCTCGGGCGCGCCCATGCGCTGGGTCGGGATGCGCTCCAGCAGCTTGGTCCGCGCGGCTTCGGGGATGGCGTCCGTCATCGCCGTCTTCACGAAGCCCGGGGCGACGACGTTGCAGGTGACGCCGCGGGTCGCGACCTCCTGCGCCAGGGATTTCGTCATGCCGATCAGCCCGGCCTTGGCGGCGGCATAGTTGGCCTGGCCCGCATTGCCGGTGACGCCGACGATCGAGGCGATGGAGACGATGCGTCCCCAGCGCCGCTTCATCATCCCGCGCAGCGCCGCGCGTGCCAGGCGGAAGGGCGCGGTCAGATCGACCTCCAGCACCGCGTTCCAGTCGGCATCGCCCATGCGCAGCGCCAGCATGTCGCGGGTGAAGCCGGCATTGTTGACCAGGATGTCGAGCTGGCCGAGCGTCGCCTCGACATGCTCGACGAGCTTCTGCGTCGCCTCCGCGTCCGCGAGATCGGCCGGCGCGACGAGCACGCGCTCCCCACCCAGCGATGCGGCCAGGGCTTCCAGCTCCGCCGCGCGGCGGCCCGTGACCACGACATGCGCGCCCTGGCCGTGCAGCGCCTGCGCAATGCCGGCGCCGATGCCGCCCGTGGCGCCGGTGACGAGGGCGATGCGCCCGCTCAGGTCGAACATGGCGCGGTCCCCTAGAGGGTCTTCAGGAAGGCTTCGACATCGGCCGGCGTGCCGATGGCCGCTGCCGTGGCGTCGGGCGCGTTGCGCTTCATCAGCCCGGTCAGCACCTTGCCGGCGCCGATCTCGGCGAAACGGTCGCAGCCCATCGCGGCCATGGCGACGACGCATTCGCGCCAGCGCACGGTCGCCGTCACCTGCCTGACCAGCAGGTCGCGGATCTGCGCGGGGTCGGTCGCCTTGGCGGCCGAGACATTCGCCACGACGGGCACGACAGGGGCGTTCACCGACGCGCCGGCCAGCGCCTCCGCCATCGCGTCCGCCGCCGGCGCCATCAGCGCGCAGTGGAAGGGGGCGGAGACCGGCAGCGGCATGGCGCGCTTGACGCCATGCTGCGGCGCGGCAGCCACGGCGCGGTCCACGGCCGCCTTGGCGCCGGAGATCACCACCTGCCCGCCGCCGTTGTCGTTGGCGATCTCGATCACCTCGTCCTTGCCCGTCTCGGGGTTGGTCTTCGCGGCGGCGCAGATGGCCGCCGCCTGGTCGGGCTCGGCGCCCAGCAGCGCGGCCATGGCGCCGGTGCCCGGCGGCGTCGCCTTCTGCATCGCCTCCCCGCGCAGGCGCAGCAGGCGGGCGGCGGTGGAGAGATCGAAGGCGCCGGCGGCGGTCAGCGCGCTGTATTCGCCGAGGGAATGGCCGGCCACTAGGGCCACCTTGTCGGCCAGGGTGAAGCCGCCTTCCTCCTCCAGCACCCGGAGCGCGGCGATGGAATGCGCCATCAGCGCGGGCTGGGCGTTGGCGGTCAGCGTCAGTTCCTCGGCCGGGCCCTCGAACATCAGCTTGCTCAGCTTCTGCTTCAGCGCCTCGTCCACCTCCTGGAACACTTCCCGCGCGGCGGGGAAGGCGGCGGCGAGGTCCCGGCCCATGCCGGGGGCCTGGCTGCCCTGGCCGGGGAAGACGAAGGCGAGGGCCATGGCGGAATTTCCCTGGGTCTGGCGGCACGCGGCGGCCGCCTTGCGAAGGGCGCCGCGCTACCCCCCGGTCACGGGGGTGTCAACCGCGCGGGGCGGAGGCGGCGCAGGGGGGATGGAGGGATAGGCCGGGGTGGGCGGCAGCAGCGCCGCTGCCGCTTGGCCGGCGGCGCTTCCCTGCGGCAGCAAGGCCTGCGCAGCCGCCCCGGCGGCGCCTTCCAGCGCGCGCTGCGCCGGCGCGGCCGGTTCCGGCGTGGCTTGCGTGGGCGCGGGGTCGACAGGCGCCTGCCCGAGCGCGGGCGGGCCGACGGCCACGCCCTCCGCCGGCAGCGTATAGTCCGGCACCACCCGCGCCTGGGTGCCCATGATCAGCAGGACCTGCTGGCCGCGGCGGAGCGGTTCGCGGTCCTGCTGGGTCACCCGCATCAGGGCGTTGCCGCTGGTGCGGACGATGTATTCATAGGCGTTGGTGTCGACGACCGTGTGCTCGGCGCCCTTGCCGATGATGCCGCCGACGAGCGCGCCGCCGACGCCGCCGAGCGCCGAGACGATGCCGCCGCCCGGCGCCTGCGCGCCCAGCACGCCGCCCGCCGCGGCGCCGGCGGCCGCGCCGGTGCTGCCCTCCGCGCTGACGCGCACCTGGCGGACGCCGACGATGATGCCCTGCTCGACCTTGTCGGCCTGCTGCACCGCGCGGGTGGCGTAGACATCGGGGGAGAAGCGGTCGCCGCAGGCAGCAAGCAGGCCGAGGGCGGCCGCCGCCGGCAGGAGCAGGGTCCTGGTCCTCATGGCCGCGGGGGGATAGGCGATGCGCCGCACAAAGTCACCCGAAAAGCATCGTGATCAGCGCGTTACAGTGTGACGCTCGGTTACGGCCTCGGCATGGCACCCGTCTCGAGCCACCGGGCGCAGTCGGGGCCGAGTTCCGCCAGCGCCATGGCGTCGTAGCGGGCATTGTCCTCGGGCGTGAGGATGTCGCGCCAGCGGCCATTGGTGCCCTTGTGGACGAAGGTCTCCGCCCCACCATCCCGGAAGGCGCCGCCGAGCGGGACGCTGCGCGTCGCATTCGCCTTCATCCAGTCGAAGCTGCAGTATTCCAGGATCAGCGGCAGCCGCGCCTCGTCGATGGGGATGTCGAGGAAGGCGGCGATGCGGCGCACCTGGCCCGGCAGGTCGGCCTTCAGGTCGGCGAAGTGAAGCATCATCATGTTGGGCAGGTCGCGGATCGCCCACCAGGAGCGGACATTCTCCCAGAAGGGCCAGAAGGGATGGCCGTCGCCGGCCAGCCATGCGTGGAAATACTGCCGTACGTCCGCGGTCGGCCGGTCGATCGGCGGGCCGACCCGGCCGGGCGTGTCGTTCAGCGCCTCGTACCAGAGGGTGTTGGCGTTGAGGTGATGGTTGTGGAGGCTCCAGACCACGTCCCGCCCGTCCCTGGCGATGTAGATGTACCGGGCGTTCGGGGCGTAGCGCAGCGCGTCGACCGGCAGATGGGTCTTCATCATGCGGCGATGGGTTTGCGCCTCCAGCGCCTCCAGCTTCACCGGCTTGGGCGGGATGCGGAGGTCGAGCCAGGGCGACAACTCGGCGACCGCAACCTCCGTATCGCCGTTGAACAGCAGTTGCGCGACGATCTGCTGGGTCCAGGTGGTGCCGGACTTCGCGTAGGTGCCGATGACGATGTCGCCGTCCCGCATCGGGAGGTCGTCCCAGATCGTGCTGTCGAAATGGTGGTTGTGCAGGTCCCGGGTCTTGACCGGCCAGGCGGTGCGCACGCTCTCGGACATCTGATCTTCCCTTGCAGGCGCAGGTTCAGGCTCGCTCGACGTGGCCGCAACCCTGTGCTTTCCCCTTGCCCCACCCCCTGGCGCCATGCTTAACGCGCGCTCCCCTGCCGGCGCACAGGCATGCGCGCCGGCTATGCCCGCTTGTGCCGTCGGCAATGGTTGCCGATCGGACCCCGGGCTGAGACAGCCATAGGGAGACATCATGCCGCTCTACGAATGCGTGTTCATCGCACGCAACGACGTCACGCAACAGCAGGTCGAGACGATCGCCGAGCAGATGGCCGGCATCATCGGCGAAGCCACCGGCTCCGTGAAGAAGCGCGAGTACTGGGGCCTGCGTGGCCTGGCCTACCGCATCAAGAAGAACCGCAAGGGGCACTACATGCTCCTCGGCATTGATGCGCCGCCGGCCGCCATGCAGGAGGTCGAGCGCCAGCTCGGCCTGAACGAGGATGTCCTCCGCAGCCTGACCATCCGCGTCGAGGCGATCGAGGAAGGCCAGTCCGCCATCCTGGCCAAGCGCGGTGAGGACCGGGATCGCGACCGCGGCTTCCGTGGCCCACGCCCGCCCGGGCGGTTCAGCTCGGGCCGCGGCGGCGGACGCGAGCGCGGCGACGACCGCGAGGAATTCCGCGCCCGGCCGCGCGACGAGATCGACCACGGCGGCGAGGAGTAAGCCGACATGTCCGAATCCGCAGACCTCGTCCCGGCCGCGCGCCGCCCCGCTGTCGGCGCACGCCGTCCCTTCTATCGCCGCCGCAAGTCCTGCCCGTTCTCCGGCCCGAACGCGCCGAAGATCGACTACAAGGACGTCCGGCTCCTCTCCCGCTTCCTGTCGGAGCGCGGGAAGATCGTGCCGAGCCGCATCACGGCGGTCAGCGCCAAGAAGCAGCGCGAGCTGGCGAATGCCATCAAGCGTGCACGCTTCCTCGCGCTGCTGCCCTACGTGATCAACGACTAGGCTCGCGCCAGGCCGGCCCGCATGCCGACCGCGCCGCATCCCGCCGCGCAGCCACCGACCGGTGGCTGGGCGAGCAACCCGGGCCTGCTGGCCGCGGGCGCAGCCGGCTGCGCCTCCGCCGTCTGCACGCTCTGGGCGATGGAAGGCCTGCCCTTCGGCGCCTTCCTGCTCTGGCTGACGCCGCTGCCGCTGTTTCTCGCGGGCCTGGGCTTCGGCCTGGGCAGCGCAATGGCCGGGGCAGGGCTGGCGACGCTGGTGGTCTTCCTGCTGACCAGCGTCACCGGCGCGGTCGTCTTCCTCGCCCTCTTCGCGCTACCGGTGCCGCTTCTGCTTGCCCTCGCGCTCCGCGGCGGCGGCGGGCAGTTGAAGCTTTCAGGACCGATGCTGATGCTCGGCCTGTGGCCCGTCCTGGTGCTGCTTTTGACCGCAGCCTGGATGGCCGGCGAAGGCGGGCTCGAGGCGACGATGCGGCGGGTGGTGGAGAGCGTGCTGCTCCGCCTCAACGTCGCGGCGAACGACGCGCTGGTCGGGCTGATCGTGCGCATCAACGCGGCGGCCTTCGGACTGATCGCGGCGGTGGCCATGGTGCTGAACGGCCTGCTGGCGCAGCGCATACTTGCCCGTCGCGGCCTCGCCCGGCATGCCGTGCCGCCGGCCGGGCAGATCGCGCTGCCGGGCTGGTACCCCCTGCTGCCCGTGCTGGCCGCCTGCGCGGTCATTGCAGCCCCGGCGGGCAACGACGCGGTCGCGGTCTCGACGCTGCTGCTGGTGCTGCTGCCAGCCTTCTTCCTCGGCATCGCGGGCGTGCACCAGCGCGCCGGCGGCCGTCCGGGCCGGGTTCCCATGCTCGGCCTGTTCTATGTGCTGCTGGTGGTGTTCCTGCAGTTCATGGCCCCCGCCATGGTGGCGCTGGGGTTGTTCGACCACTTTCGGCGCGGCAGAGCCGCGTCCACCTGAACGCCTGAGGACTTCCCATGATCGAACTCATCCTGATGCAGCGTGTCGAGAAGCTCGGCCAGATGGGCGACCGCGTGACGGTCAAGCCCGGCTACGCGCGCAACCACCTGCTGCCGCTCGGCAAGGCCATCCGCGCCACGAAGGAGAACCAGGAGCGCTTCGCCCAGCAGCGCGCGCAGCTTGAGGCGCAGAACCTCAAGCGCCGCGAGGAAGCCGAGCGCATCGCCGAGCGCGTGGCGGGCCTCTCCGTCATCCTGATCCGCCAGGCCGGCGAGTCCGGCGGCCTCTACGGCTCGGTCTCGGCCCGCGACATCGCCGATGCCTGCAAGGCCTCGGGCGGCCTGACGGTGGAGCGCAGCCAGGTGCTGCTGGAGCAGCCGATCAAGAACCTCGGGCTCACCAATGTCCGGGTCGAGCTGCACCCCGAGGTCCACATCACCGTGGTGGTGAACGTCGCCCGCTCCCAGGAGGAGGCCGAGCGCCAGGCGCGCGGCGAGGAGCTGGTGCGCGAGGACGAGCCGAGCCTCGAGGACGAGCTGCGCGCCGAGCTCGGCGCCGCGATGGACGACCGCTGAGCGTCACGCGACGCACCGCGCGTTCCGGGAAGGGGGCCTCGCGGCCCCCTTTTCCAATTCTCAGGCCTGGGCCAGCCAGCGCCCGATCGCCGCCTCGGCCTCCGGCCCGGCCAGCGCCGCGGCACGCGCCGCGGGATCGGCGGGCAAAGCAAGGTCGGTCTCCACCCGGAAGCCCTCGGCATAGCGGCCGAGGAAGAGCTGGCGTTCCCCGGCGCGCGGCCGGATCCGGCTGCCGGGGTCGAGCGGAAGGCCGAAGCCCGCCAGGTGGAAGCCGGGGTCGAGCCGGTTCGGCGCCAGGAACCCCTCCACCGAGAGCGCCGCGATGCGGCCGGCGAAGACGCCGAGCGGCCGCTCGTCGATCGCCTCCACCATCAAGCCACTGGCTTGTGGCACGCCCTGCACGGTGACGAAGCGGTCGGCGGCGATGCCGTCCTGCGGCCCCTGCCCAAGCAGCCGCGTGCCGCCGACGACCACACCCTCCGCCGTGCGGCGCAACTGGCCGCGGAGGACCGCCTGCCGCGCCGGCGCCTGCTCCAGCACCCGCACGGCGGTCGGCACCACGGCCGGCCCGCGCCAGAGGCCGCTGACCGCGACCGTCATGCCGGGCCGCAACGCCGCCATGCCCTCGAACGGCCCTTGCAGCCGCGTGCCGAGCACGGCGAGGCCGCCATCCGCCGTCGCCTCCAGCGGCCCGACCAGCGGGTGGAAGACGGCAAGCCGGGTCGCCAGCAGCCGGCCGCGGTCGCGCACCGCCTCCGCCGCCACGGTGTCGCCGGGCTGAACGGGCTCGCCCCGGTGCGCCAGGCTTTCGATGGCCGTGCCGGCCCAGGTGGCCAAGGTCAGCCCGTTCACCCGCACGCTGCCAGGGGCTGTCCCAGGGGCGGCTACACTGCCGAAGATGCCGGTCCCGCCGATGCCGCCCTCCTCCTCCCCGCCGCGGGCATGGCGGCTGGGCAGGGCACGGTCCGGCGCGCAGGCGGCCAGGGCGAGGGGCGCGAGAAGCGCGGCGCGGCGCGAGATCATGTCGGCTCCTTCGGGGAGTCGGGATCGGCGGTTTCGCGGTGGAAGAAGGCGCCGAAGCGGAATCGTTCCAGCGCCGCCGGGTCGCCGCGGGCCGCCTGTTGGCGTTCCAGGGCCAGGCTGTTCAGGTGGCGCATGGCGGCCAGCGCCAGGGTCCGCGCCTCCGCCTCCAGCGCGGCCACGTCCTCCGGCCTGAGCCGGTTGTAGAAGACCGCGCGTTCGAAGCTGCGCGGGGCATCCTCCGCCGCCAGCAGGTTGCCCACCGCCGCGGCCAGGTGGTCGTGCAGGTTGTCGCGGAAGAAGCCGAGCAGCGCCGTGCCCGGGCCGGAGGGCACGAAGGCCTCGGCCAGCAGGCGCACCATGTCGGCGTGCTGGTCCCAGGCGACGATGCCGAGGCGCACGAGTTCGTCGAGCACGGTGCGCGGCCTGACGTCGCGGGAGATGCCGGCAACCAGGCTCTCGAAGCTCGGCAGGGCCGGGTCCTCGGGCGGCAGGCGCGGCAGGGGGCCGGGCGCGCCGCCGGGCCCGGCATAGGCCGGGTCGCCGAGCCAGCGCCCGACCACCGTGGCGCCGAGGCCACCGCCGGGCGGCGGGGCGGAGAGTGGGTGCGCCCCTTCGCGGATCGCGCGGACATCCTTGCGGTGGACGCCGGTCAGCAGGCTGATCCGGCTGTCCGAGGGGGGCTTGCCCTCCAGCCGGAAGTCGCGCGCGGCGACGCCGACGAAGACCTCCTTCAGCGCGGCCACGGCGGCGGGCAGGCCGATGCCCCCGGCGATCATCAGCCGGGCGAGCGGGCGCAGCACGACCTTGAGGGCGTCAAGGAGGGCTGCGGGCTCGGCGGGCGCGGTCACACGGGCATGTCCGGGGTTGGGAGCGACTACTCTTGTGGGAAATTATCCGCGTTCGCGATCCTGTTCAAGGGTTCCCCGGCCGATGCACTTCCCCGCGCTTGGCCCTTCCTGAAGCCAGCTTCAAGGGCCAATCGCACTGAAGATGATTACTGTGAGAGAAATTTTCCCACATTTTTTGCTGGCGTCGATTCAGTTGAGTGGGATATTTGCCCACGCCGCTCGACGGCACCCACCAGCGAGGACCCACCATGAGCAACCCGCTTCCCCTCGGCGACGGCCGCAGCCTGGCGGACCGCCTGGCCGCCTCCGGCACCGGCTTCGATACCGACGCCTCCGACTTCGACCTGCTGAACGCCGCCCTCGGCGCGGCGGGGCTGACCGCGGCGCTGGATGACCCGGCCGCGTCCCTGACCCTGCTGGCGCCAACCGACGCGGCCTTCCTCCGCCTCGCCCGCGACCTCGGCTATGCGGGCGGCGGGGAACAGGGCGCCTTCGACGCCATCGTCGCGGCGCTGACCACCCTCGGCGGCGGCGACCCCATCCCGCTGCTCACCGACATCCTGCGCTATCACGTGCTGCCGGAGGCCAAGGACCGGCAGGAGATCCAGGCCGCGACCAGCCTGGAGACCCTGCTGCCCGGCGCGACCCTGTCGCCCTTCGGCAACCGCCTCGGCGATGGTGACCCCGATGCGGTCGACGCCCGCCTCGACGGCCCGACCGAGACGCTGGCCAACGGCACGCTGCAGGCGATCACCCGCGTGCTGCTGCCGACCGACGTGCCCGGCAACGACGCCGGCACCCCGCCGCCGCCCAGCATCGCCGGCATCGTCGCCGCCTCCGGCACAGGCTTCGACACCGACGGGACGGATTTCGACATCCTGCTGAAGGCGGCGCAGACGGCGGACCTGGTCGATGCGCTCGCCGATCCCGATGCGGCGCTGACGGTCTTCGCGCCGACCGATGCCGCCTTCATCGCGCTCGCCCGCGACCTCGGCTTCACCGGCACGGACGAGGCCGGGGCCTTCGACGCCATCGCGGCGGCGCTGGCGACGCTGTCCCCCACCGGCGATCCCGTGCCGGTGCTGCGCGACGTGCTGCTCTATCATGTCGCCGGGGAGGCGCTGAGCCGCGCCCAGGCCGACGCCGCGGGGCCGATCACCACCCTGGCCGGCGGCACCATCGAGGTCGCGGGCCAGCGCATCCTGGATGCCGATCCCGACCAGCGCGATGCCCGCTTCGTTCCTGGTGCGACCAACATCGAGGCCGCCAACGGCGTCGTGCAGGTGATCGACCGCGTGCTGCTGCCGCTCGACCTCGACACCGCGACGGATGGCGCGGACGGCACCATCGCCGACGTGCTGGCCCTCTCGGGCACCGGCTTCGACAGCAACCGCGCCGACTACGACATGCTCAACGCCGCCATCGACGCGGCAGGGCTGCGCGGGGCGCTGGACGGGGCGGGGCTGGACGCGACGCTCTTCGCACCGACCGACGCCGCCTTCATCCGCCTCGCCCGCGACCTCGGCTACGACGGGCGTGACGAGGCCGGGGCCTTCGACGCCATCGTCGACGCGCTCACCACCCTCGGCGGCGGCGACCCGATCCCGCTGCTGACGACGGTGCTGACCTATCACGTGGCGACCGAACCGCTGACCCGCGCAGAGATCCGCGCGGCGACCAGCATCGACACGCTCTCGGGGCTGGAGCTCACGCCCTTCGGCGCGACGCTCGGCGACCTTGATCCCAGCCTGCCGGATGCCCGGTTGATCGGCGGCCGCGGCGACATCCAGGCCAGCAACGGAATCATCCAGGCCATCGACCAGGTGCTGCTGCCGGCCGACCTGCCGGAGGCGCGCGGCAGCGTTAGCCCCCACGGCAGCATCGCCGACATCCTGGGCCAGTCCGGCACCGGGCTGGACGGGTTCGGCGGCGACTTCGACATCCTCAACGCGGCGCTCGACGCGGCGGGCCTGACGGCGGCGCTCGACGATCCTGACGCGGCGCTGACCCTGTTGGCGCCGACCGACGCGGCCTTCATCCGACTGGCGGCGACGCTGGGCGACACCTCCGGCACCGAGCAGGGGGCGCTGGACGCCATCCTGGCCGCGCTGACCACGCTCGGCAGCGGCAACCCGGTGCCGGTGCTGACCGATATCCTGTCCTACCACGTCATCGACGGGACCTTCGGCCGCGACCAGCTTCGCGCGGCGGGCGAGGCGGAGACGCTGCTCGGCGAGGATCTCGGATTCCGCGGCCAGCGCATCGACGACGCGGAGACCGGCTACGCCGTCCGCTTCGTCCAGGGCGGCGCCGATGTCCAGGCCGACAATGGGGCGATCCACGCGATCGACGGCGTGCTGCTGCCGCTCGACCTCGCGCTGATCTGACGCCCGAACCGCCCCGGCGCCGTCCCCTCCTCCCACACGGCGCCGGTGGCGTGCGGGGGCGCGGCCCACCCCGGCCGCGCCCCCGGCTGTTGCCGGGGGCCTGCCCGCCGCCGCAGACTGTGTCGCGGACGGGTCCCGGAACCGGGCGAGGGGGATGCATGCATCGGCGCAGCGTGCTGACGACGACCGCCGCGGGCACCCTGCTGGCGGCGCTGCCGGCCTCGGCCCAGAGCCCACCGGCCCCGGCGCCGCTGGCCGGCCTGCTGACGCCCTACCTGGCGAGCCATGATCTTCCGGCACTCGGCGCCGCCGTGGGGCGCGGCGGCGTCATCATCGCTGCCGGCGCCGTCGGCACGCGGCGCGCCGGGACGCGGATCCCGGTCACGATCGACGACCGCTTCCACATCGGGTCCTGCACCAAGGCCTTCACCGCGCTGCTCGCCGGCATCCTGGTCGACGAGGGCCGGATCGGCTGGGACACCACCATCGGCGCCCGGTTCCCGGAGTTCCGGGAGGGGATGGATCCCGGCCTCGCCGCCGTGACGCTGGAACAGCTTCTCAGCCACGTCGGTGGAATCCCGGCCGATACCGAGGAGAGCTTCAAGCTCACCCTCTCCGCCATCGGGCAGGACGAGGCGAACCTCGACGACATGCGTGCCTGGATCCTGCAGCAGTGGCGGGCGAAGCCCCTGGCGCATCCGGCGGGCACACGATTCGAGTATGCAAATCTCGGCCTGATCTTCGCCGGCGCCATGCTGGAACGCGCCGCCGGCAGCACCTGGGAGGAACTGGTCACCGCGCGCATCTTCGACCCGTTGGGGCTGAAGACCGCCGGCATCGGGCCGCAGGCGACGGTCGGGCGCGTCGACGCGCCGCTCGGCCATGCGCTGCGGCCGGACGGCACGATCAAGCCGATGCTGGGCGGGCCGGATGGCGACGTGCCGGCGGTCTATGGCCCGGCCGGTGCAGGGCATCTCTCCGTGCTCGACTTCGCCGCCTGGGCTGGCTGGCATGCGGGCGCCGGCAAGCGCGGCCCCGCCCTGGTGAAGCCGGAAACGCTGCGCCGCCTGCACACCAAGGTCATCGAGATGGCGCGGCCCGATGCCGCGCCGGGCACGCCAACCACCGGCGCTTATGGCCATTGCTGGGGCTTCCTGACCCTGCCCTGGAGCCGTGGCGAGGTGATGACCCATAACGGGTCGAACACGATGAACCTGGCGATGATCCTGGTGCAGCCCGCGCGCGACTTCGCCTTCGTCATCACCACCAACCGCGGCGACACGAAGGCCGATGCCGCGCTGAAGCTGATCGCGGAGGCGTTGTACCGGCAATACGCGCCGGCGTGAGGCTGGTTCGGAAGGCGCCGCACCGGGTCCTGCCCGCCTCATGACGCCATGGCCTGTATGCAGCATCCCAGGGAGGGAAAAGGCACGTCCTCCCCCCGTCATCGATGCTTGGCACCTGGCCCGGGTGACCCGCGATCAGGAGCCAGAAAAACAAGGAAGAGAGGCGGGCCCAGGGGGAAAAGGAGTGAGCTCCTTCTCCGCCCTGGACCGCCCCTGGGACCCGGGCCGAAACCGCGTCCACCGGTATCAGCCGGCTCCGCTGGCCAGCCGTTCGCCGGAGCGGACCCGGCTCCCCGCTCAAGCCGCGGCCTTCGCCGCCGTCCCGGCGCGCCGCGCCCAGGCGAGGTTCACCGGGCTGGCCGGCTTCTGCGCCAGGCGCTCGGCCACCAGCGCCTCGGCCATCGGCCCATCACCCGCACGCAGCGCCGCTTCCACCAGGGTCCAGGAGAGCAGGTCGCGCTGGGCATGGCTGCCGCCGAAGCGGTTGGCCTTGCCGCGCAGCGGCAGGAGATGCGCGATGGCCCCGGCGTGGTCGCCCTGGCCGAAGGCGATCAGGCCGCGGGCCGCCGGCAACCCGACCTCCCGCGCCATCATCGCATTGGTCCCGCGACCCTGCGCCGCGGCGCGTTCCAGCGTCGCAAGCTGCTCGGCCTGTGCCGCGGTGTCGCCGGTGGCGACGAAGGCGGCCATGGCGTGCACGTCGTTGAAGGCATAGATCCCGTCGGCTGTCCGCTGGCGCCAGCCCCGGGCCACCGACGACCAGCGGTCGCCGACCTCCGCCCCCATCGCATGCAGCCGCCAGAGCAGCGCCGCGCCGTCCACCAGTTCCAGCGCCTGGCCGAAGCCGCCGCCGGAGACATTCTCGTCGAACAGGCGCAGCACCTCCGTCATCTCGCCGCGATCGAGGTGGAAGAGCGCGAGGTGCCACCAGTTGTGGTATGCGAACATGCTGCCGGGCGCCCAGCCGGCGCTGGTCGCGCGAAGATAGCCGACGCCCTCCTCCGCCCGGCCCGTCATCTCCAGCACATGCGCGACGGCATGGGCGCCCCAGCCATCCTGCGGATTGAGCACCACCGCCTGGCGCCCCGCGGCCTCGGCCCTGGCGTAGTCGCCGGATTCCTCGAGGCCGAAGGCCTGCATCCCCAGCAGGAAGCCGTACCCAGGCATGCCGGGCTGCCAGTGCGGCAGCACGCGCGCCACGCGATCCCGCAGCATGTGGCTGTAGCCGAGGAAGAAGTCGCAGACCTGCGCCAACTGCACGGCGAGGAGGTCGCGCGGCCAGGCGATGGCGACGCGCCCCCAGCCTTCCGCAGCGCCCTCGATGTCGCCATCGGCCAGGGCGCGGGCAGCGGCGATGTGGCCCTGCTCGCGCGCATTGCCGCGTGGCGCCAGGGCCACGGCCTTGCCGAGCGAAGCCTGCAATTCCGCCGCGAAGGCCGCGTCGAGCGCGGTGGCGATCGCCGCGGCGCGAAAGGCATGCGCCATCACGCAATCCGGATGCGCGGCGATCACCGCGTCGATATCGGCGATGGGGTCGGCCTGGTAGGCGTGCAGCTTGGCGATGGCGGCCTCGAGCCCCGGCACGGCAGCGGCCGTGCAGGACAGCGGGTTGCCCAGCCTGTCGGTGGTCATGGTCTTGCTCCTTGCGTGGCGATCGGCCCTGCGGCCTGGGGCGAGGATCGCAGCCCGGGCATGCGCCAGCCAGCCGACTCATGGTCCAGGTCGGGCGAGGCGAATTCCGGCGTCTTTCCAGGCACTTGCCGGGATGCTTCGGTGCCGCCCGAAACGTGCGAAACACACGTCTGCACCTGTGGTACAGTCCGGCCATGCTCGACCAGCCGAAGCAGGGCCGGATCTCGATGCGCGAACGCCTGCTGGACGAGGCGGAGGCCTCCGTCCTGCAGAAGGGCTTCGCCGCGACCTCGATCGAGGAGCTGATCGCCGCCACTGGCCTCTCGAAGAGCGGCTTCTTCTACCACTTCAAGGACAAGGGCGACCTCGCGAAGGCGCTGCTGCTGCGCTACATCGCGCGCGACCGCGAGATCCTGGACGGGCTCTTCGCCCAGGGCGATGCGCTGAGCGAGGACCCGCTGCACGGCTTCCTGATCGGGCTGAAGCTGATGGCGGAGATGCTGGGCGCGGTGCCGGAGACGCACCCGGGCTGCCTCGTCGCGTCCTTCTGCTACCAGGAACAGCTGTTCAGCCGCGACATCGTGGCGCTGAACCAGCGCGCCATGTTGGCCTGGCGGGAGCGGTTCCGGCCGCGGCTGGATGCCATCGCGGCGCGCTACCCGCCGCGTCTGGCGGTCGATCTCGATGACCTGGCGGACATGCTGAGCGTCGTGGTGGACGGCGGGATCACGCTGTCGAAGACGTTGAAGGACGGGACCCTGCTGCCGCGGCAGGTGATGCTCTATCGCGCCTTCATCCGCGCGGTCTTCGACCCGGGCGCCGCGGCATAGAGCGTGCTCGCCGGAGGTGTCGTCACCGACGGCGTGATGCACGCGCCAGGCCAAGCGCTGGAGCATGATTCCCGCTTCCGTTCGCGGGGATCATGCTCCAGGCAGCGCCCGGCCCGAGAGGGCGATCAGGCCGCCTTGGCCATCCCACGCAGCACGTACTGCAGGATGCCGCCGTTGCGGTAGTACTCGACCTCGTCCGCCGTATCGACCCGGCAGAGGACCTGGGTCTTGTCCACCGTGCCATTGGCGCGATGGATGACCAGTTCCAGCTCCATCCGCGCCTTGAGCTGCTCGACGCCGAGCACGTCGACGATCTCGTCACCGACGAGGCCGAGCGACTTGCGGTCCTGGCCGTTGAGGAAGGTCAGCGGCAGCACGCCCATGCCCACCAGGTTCGAGCGGTGGATGCGCTCGAAGCTCTCGGCGATCACCGCCTTCACGCCGAGCAGGAAGGTGCCCTTCGCCGCCCAGTCGCGGGAAGAGCCGGTGCCGTATTCCTTGCCGCCGAACACCACCAACGGCACGCCTTCCCGCTTGTAGCGCATGGCCACGTCGTAGATCGGCGCGACGTCACCCGAGGGGTAGTGCTTGCTCACACCGCCCTCGGTGCCGGGCGCCATCTCGTTCTTGATGCGGATATTGGCGAAGGTGCCGCGCATCATGACCTGGTGGTTGCCGCGGCGGGCGCCGTAGCTGTTGAAGTCGGCCTGCCGGACCTGGTGCTCCAGCAGGTAGTCGCCGGCCGGGCTGGTCTTGCGGATGTTGCCGGCGGGAGAGATGTGGTCGGTGGTGATGCTGTCCGCCAGCACCGCCAGCACGCGCGCGCCCT
>JAIYAI010000229.1 GCA_027489135.1 Acetobacteraceae bacterium | reverse complement strand
GGCCTGGATCGGCCGGCCCGGCGCCTGGACTGCGCTCGCCTATCGCCCGGCGCCGGGGATGGAGCCGGTGGATGCCGCGGCGCTGCCGGATGGCGGCGCGCTGGTGCTGGAGCGCAGCTTCAGCATCCTCGCGGGCTTCGGCGGGCGGCTGGTGCGCCTGCCGGCCGCCGCGCTGACCGGCCCGGTGATCGAGCCGCAGGAGGTGCTGCTGCGGATCGAGCCACCCCTGCCGGTCGACAATTTCGAGGGCGTCGCCACCGCTGTGGTGGGTGGCCGCAGCCTGGTCGCCCTCGTCTCCGACGACAACGAGAATGCGCTGCAACGCACCTGGCTGCTGCTCTTCGCGCTGCCGTAGCGCGCCTCAGAGCAGCACGAAGTCGATATCGGCGTCGACGCGAAGCTGCGCGACCGTGGCGTTCCCGATGAAGGTCGCAAAAGTCCAGACATCGAAGGTCTCGCCATCGATGATCTGCTGCGGCCCCGCCACCCAGCGGCCGACCGTCGCCGCCAGGCCGGCGCTGCGGTCGAGGATCACCTGGTCCTCGATGCCGCCGTCGATGGTCAGGCTGCGGCTGTCCGAGACATTGGAGATCGAGAAGAGGTCGAAGCGCAGGGCCTGGGCAGATGCATCGACTTCCAGGTCGATCCGCTCGATTCCCGAAACGGCGCCCCAGTTCGAGATCGGCGTCGGCGTCGCGCCATGCAGTTCCATGCGGTCGAAGCCGACGCTGCCGCTGACGACGGCGCCGCCCGCGGTCTCCAGATGAGCCCCGGCGACGTCGCGGAAGATGAAGAGATCGTCCCCGGCACCGCCCGACAGCCGATCCGAGCCGGCGCCGCTGTCGATGGTATCGTTGCCGTTCCCGCCGTTGACGGTATCGGCCTCCAAGAGACGCGACGAGGCAGGATCGAGGCGGATCAGGTCGTTGCCTTCATCGGCCTCGATGACGTCCGCGCCGGACTCACCCTCGATCGTATCGTCCCCGATGCCACCGGCGAGGAAATCCGCGCCCGAGCCGCCGCGCACCAGGTCCGCGCCATCATCGCCGCGCATGAAGTCGTCATCGGCGCCGCCCAGCATGGTATCCGCGCCTACCCCGCCGCTCATGGCATCGCGCCCCGCGCTGCCGATGAGTCGGTCGTCGCCGAGGTCACCGACGAGCGAATCGTCGCCCGTGCCGCCATCGACGGTGTCATTCCCGTCTTCGCCGGAGAGCCCGTCGTTCCCGTCCTGGCCCTGGAGCTGGTCGTCGCCCGCCCCGCCCCGGACGGAGTCATGGCCGGCATTGCCGGAGAGCCTGTCGTTGCCGTCACCGCCATCCAGACGGTCGTTTCCAGCACCGCCGGCGAGGACATCGCCATCCGCGCCACCGAACAGGAAATCGTCGCCATCACCGCCCAGGAGGCGGTCCTTGCCAGCGCCCCCGTCGAGCGTATCACTGCCGCCGGCGCCCGTGAGGGTGTCGGCACCGTCCTCGCCATTGATGGCGTTGCCCTCGTCATTGCCGGCGATCTGGTCCTTGCCTCCGCCGGCCCGGGCATTGTCGAAGAGGGACAGGACACCATCGACGGCCTGCGGCTGGGTCAGGTCGACGATGTCGTCTCCGAGCCCGAGAATCAGGGTGCGTCCGTTGTTCGCCATGGTGCGTCGCGCTCCTTTCGCGTGTGGCGGCACCTTGGGGCATCGGAGGCGCGGCAAGCTGTTCCCGGCGTGACAGGCCGTCAGGGCAGCAGCCCCGCTTCGCTGGGCCGGGCGCCGCGTGCCGCGCACCAGGCGAGCGCCCCCTCCGCCGCCGCCACGCCGGTGGCGAAGCAAGCCTGCAGCAGGTAGCCGCCCGTCGGCGCCTCCCAGTCCAGCATCTCGCCCGCGGCGAAGACGCCGGGGCGGGCACGCAGCATGAAGCGGTCGTCCAGCGCCTCCTGCCGGATGCCGCCGGCGGAGGAGATGGCGCGGTCGATCGGCATCGCCCTCTCGATCCGCAGCGGCAGCGCCTTCACCCGCTGCGACAGCGGCCGGTTCTCCGGCACCTCGCGCAGCAGCGCGGCGGCGATGGGGGGCAGGCCGGCGCGACGCAGGCGATTGGCCAGCGTCACCCCGCCCGCCGGCCCGTCGAGGCGCGCCGCCAGCGCCGCCGCGTCGAGATCGGGGCGGAGGTCGAGCAGCAGCGTCGCCGGCAGCGCCTCCCGGATCGCGGCCGAGAGGGCGTAGACCGCGCCGCCCTCGATCCCCTCCGCGGTCAGCACCGCCTCCCCCCGCACCGTCCGGCGGGCGAAGGTCAATGCGATCCGCTTCAGCGGCGTGCCGGCGAAGCGGGTGCGCAGATGGTCTGACCAGGCGATGCGGAAGCCGCAATTGGCCGGCTGCCAGGGCGCGACCGGCACGGCGGGCAGCAGTGCCGGCCAGCCGCCATCCGAGCCGAGCCGCGGCCAGGACGCACCGCCGAGCGCCAGCACCACCGCATCGGCGGCGAGCGACGCCGGCCCCGCGGGCGTGTCCAAGGCCAGTGCTCCCGCCGCGTCCCAGCCCTGCCAGCGATGCCGGGTGCGCAGCGTCACCCCCTGCGCGCCGAGGCGCGCCAGCCACGCGCGCAGGAGCGGCGAGGCCTTCATGGCACGGGGGAAGACCCGGCCCGAGGTGCCGATGAAGGTTTCCTGCCCCAGCCCCTCCGCCCAGGCCCGCAAGGCGTCGGGCGGCAGGCGCCGGATCGCTGGTTCCAGCCAGGCCCGCGCCGCGCCGTAGCGGGCGAGGAAGGCGTCGAGCGGTTCGGAATGCGTCAGGTTCAACCCGCCGCGCCCCGCGATCAGCAGCTTGCGCCCCGGCGAGGGCATGCGGTCCAGCACGGTCACGCGCGCCCCGGCACGGACGGCGGTCTCGGCGGCGACGAGCCCTGCGGGGCCGGCGCCGATCACGGCGATATGGGGCATTCCGGGGCGGACCACCGGCGTGGCTTCGCGTCAAGCCGCCCGCGGGGGCAAACCCCACTCCGCCTCCGCCCTTGGAGCCGCGACGACCAGCCGGGGAGAGAGGGCGCGCGGTATGGCGGAGGACGCCGGGATGCAGGCGCGGGACGCGGCCAGGGCCCCGCCGATGCCGGCGATCGGCATCGCGGTCGCGGGGACCTGGCTGCTGGCGACGATGCTGGGCTCCGGCCCCAGGTGATCGCGTCTAGCGCCGGGGCATGGCACCATGCCGGCTGGACTCCGCCGGCGCTTGGCCAGGCGCCGCCGGAGCCCCAGATGGGGGCTGCCATGAACCATGTCCCGACCGCCCGTGCCACGCAGCCGAAGACCGGCGCCGCGGCGCGCAACCGCGACCTGCCGCCGGTGCAGTTCTTCCCCGAGAAGCGCCAAGCGCCGCCCACGGGCAAGGCTCTGAAGGTCGTCTCGCCGTTCGAACCCAATGGCGACCAGCCGCAGGCGATCCGCGACCTCGTCGCCGGGCTGCGGGCGGGGGAGCGCGACCAGGTGCTGCTCGGCGTCACCGGCTCCGGCAAGACCTTCACCATGGCCAAGGTGATCGAGCAGGTGCAGCGGCCGACGCTGATCCTGGCGCCGAACAAGACCCTGGCAGCGCAGCTCTACGGGGAGATGAAGAGCTTCTTCCCCGAGAACGCGGTGGAATACTTCGTCAGC
>JAIYAI010000222.1 GCA_027489135.1 Acetobacteraceae bacterium | reverse complement strand
CTTTCGGGCGAGCTGGGGCATGCGGCGCGCATCGCCTCCGCGCGCGGCGCGCAGCTGACGCAGGTGGAGGGTGTGACGGCGGGGCTGGAGCGGCTACGTGGCGCGGGGGCGGATCTCATCCTCGCGGATGCCGCGCATGACCTGCCCTGGCTGCTGGAACGCCTGGCGGAAGAGCGCATCGCCACCCCGCTCATCGCCTGCGGGCGCAATGCGGATGCCGATGCGGTGCTGCGCGCCATCCGCGCCGGCGCGCGCGAATTCCTGCCCCTGCCGCCCGAGGCGGAGCTCATCGCCGCCATGCTGGAGGCGGTGACGGCCGCGCAGGACGCGCCCGTCTGCCGGGACCCGGTGATGCGCGCGCTGCTCAGCCGCGCCGAGCAATTGGCCCGCGCCGAACAGCTCGCGCGGGCTGAGGCCAGCCTGCTGATCACCGGCGAAAGCGGCACCGGCAAGGAGGTGCTGGCGCGGCACATCCACGCCGCCTCGCGCCGCGCCCGCGGGCCCTTCGTCGCGCTGAACTGCGCCGCCCTGCCCGAGACCCTGCTGGAGTCCGAGCTTTTCGGCCATGAGAAGGGCGCCTTCAGCGGCGCGGTGGCCGCGCGCAAGGGCAAGTTCGAGCAGGCCGAGGGCGGCACGCTGCTGCTCGACGAGATCGGCGAGATGGACCCGCGCCTGCAGGCCAAGCTGCTGCGCGTGATCCAGGAGCGTGAGGTGGACCGCCTCGGTGGGGCGCACCCCGTCAAGGTCGATGTCCGGCTGCTCGCCGCGACCAATCGCGACCTTGCCGCCGAGGTGCGGGCGGGGCGGTTCCGGGAGGACCTCTGGTTCCGCCTCAACGTCGTGACCCTGCGCATCCCGCCGCTGCGGGAGCGGCCCGCGGACATCGCCCCGCTGGCCGAGCATTTCGCCCGCCGCTTCGCCGACGCGAACGGGCTGCCGGCAGCCACGCTGGCCCCTTCGGCCCTGGCCGTGCTGGCGACGCACCCCTGGCCCGGCAACGTGCGGGAGCTGGAGAACACGCTGCATCGCGCGGTGCTGCTGGCGACGGGGCCGGTGATCGACGCCGCGGCGATCGAGTTGACGCCGGTCGCCGCAGTGGCCGCCCCGGCGTCGGAACACCTGCCCGCCCCTGCCCCGTTGCCGTTCGCCGGGGGGCCCGTCCCTGCGCCGCTCTCTGTCGCCATGGGGCCCGCCCGCGACGTCGCGCCGCTGGTCGGCCAGCGTGTCGAGGATGTCGAACGCGCCCTGATCCTCGAGACACTGACCCATTGCCTCGGCAACCGCACCCGCGCGGCGGAAATCCTCGGCATCTCGATCCGCACGCTGCGCAACAAGCTTAACGAATACCGCGCCCGCGGCGTCGCGGTGCCGGTCGCGGCCGGCCAGCAGCCGGGCGCGCTGCTTCACAGCGTCCCTGGCCAGCAACCCGCCGCGCCGCTTCACACCATGCCGGGGCTGCAGCCGGGCATGCCGACCGAGGCGCCGCTGCAGGCCGTCGCGGTGCTCGCCCGCTACGCCGCGGCGACGGCACGCTGACATGAACGACGGCGCCGTCGCCCTGCCCGCATGGCTGCGCCGCGCCGCGCCGGGCGGCGACGTCGCCCTGGCGCTGGGTGTGGTCGTGCTGATGGCGGTGCTGGTGGTGCCGCTGCCGACGCTGCTGCTGGACGCCTTCCTTGCCCTCTCGCTCACCGCCGGCGTGCTGGTGCTCATGGTGGCGTTGCTGCTGCGCCGGCCGCTCGACTTCACCGCCTTCCCGCAGGTGCTCCTGCTGACCACGCTGCTGCGCCTCGCGCTCAACGTCGCCACCACCCGCACCATCCTCACCTCGGGGCATGAGGGGCCGGAAGCGGCGGGGCATGTCGTCGCGGCCTTCGGCGGCTTCCTCATGGGCGGCGACGTCGTCGTCGGGCTGATCGTCTTCGCCATCCTCCTCATCATCAACTTCATGGTGGTCACCAAGGGCTCGGGCCGCATCGCGGAAGTCGCGGCGCGCTTCAGCCTGGACGCCATGCCGGGCAAGCAGATGGCGATCGACGCCGATCTCTCCGCCGGCCTGATCGACGAGACGGAAGCCCGAAAGCGGCGCCGCGAGCTCGAGGAGGAGAGCGCCTTCCACGGCGCCATGGACGGCGCGGCGAAGTTCGTGCGCGGCGACGCCATCGCAGGGCTGATCATCACCGCGATCAACCTCGTCGGTGGCATGGCGATCGGGCTGCTGCGGCACGGCATGGGCGTCGCCGACGCCGCGACCACCTTCGCCACGCTGACCGTCGGCGATGGTCTCGTCAGCCAGATCCCGGCGCTGCTGGTCTCGGTCGCGGCCGGCATCGTCGTCACCAAGGCCGCCGGGGAGGATCGCGCCGACGAGGCGATGGCCCGGCAGCTCGGCGGCGGCTGGAAGGCGATGGCGCTCACCTCCGGCGCGGCGGGCTTTCTCGGCCTGCTGCCGGGCATGCCGCTCCTGCCCTTCCTCGCGCTGGCGGGCGGCGCCGGCTGGATCGCCTGGCGCGGGCACGCCGCCGAACGCCGCGCCGCCGGCCCGACGCCGGAGGACGCCGCCCCGCCCCCGCCTGGGGAGCCACCGATCGCCGACACCCTGCGCATGGACCTGCTGCGGATCGAGCTCGGCTACGGGCTGCTGTCGCTGGCCGCCGGGGACGCGCCGCGGCTGACCGAGCAGATCCGCGGCCTGCGGCGGACCCTGGCGCAGGAGATGGGCTTCGTCCTGCCCAGCGTGCGGGTGCAGGACAACATGGAGCTGCCGCCCGACACCTACGTGCTGCGCGTGAAGGAGATCGAGGCCGGGCGCGGCCAGCTCCGCCCGCCCATGCACCTCGCCATCGATCCCGCCGGCGGCGTCCCCGCCATGGCCGGGGAGCGCACCACCGAACCCAGCTTCGGCCTGCCTGCCCTCTGGATCGCGGAAGCACTGCGCGAGGAGGCGCTGGCGCGCGGCTGCACGGTGGTCGACGCCGCGGGCGTGCTGGCGACCCACCTGACCGAGACGGTGCGGGAGCACATGCCTGACCTGCTGTCCTACGCGGAAACGCAGAAGCTGCTCGAGGACCTGCCGAAGGAGCACCAGAAGCTGGTGGCAGACCTGGTCCCCGCGCCGGTCGGCGTCGCCGGGGTGCAGCGGCTGCTGCAGGCCCTGCTGGCCGAGCGCGTCTCCATCCGCGACATGCCGACCATCCTGGAAGGGGTGCAGGAGGCCTATGCCGCGGGTGCCCAGCAGCGCGGCCTGCCGGCGGTGCTGGCCATGGTGCGCGCGCGGCTGGCCCGACAACTCTCGGACGCGGCGCGCGGCGTGCAGGGCTACGTGCCGCTGGTCACCCTGTCGGCCGAGTGGGAGCAGGAATTCGCCGAAAGCCTCGTCGGCCCGCCGGAGGATCGGCAGCTTGCCATGGCGCCGTCGCGGCTGACCGCCTTCATGCAGCGCGTGCGAGAGGTCTTCGACGCCGCCGCCGCGGCGGGGGAGGCGCCGGCGCTGGTCTGCTCCGGCCCGATCCGCGGGCATGTCCGCGCCATCGTGGAACGCTTCCGCCCGGCAACGACCGTGCTTGCCCAGGCTGAGATCCACCCGCGGGCACGCATCCGCACGGTGGCCAGCCTGTGACGCGCGCCGGTTCCCGGACAGGCGCGCCATGAAGCTGCGCGTGTTCAGGGCATCGCGCATGGCGGAGGCCATGGCCGATGTGCGCGCGGCGCTCGGGCCCGATGCCGTCATCCTCGGCAGCCGGCGGGTCACCGGCGGGGTCGAGGTGACGGCGGCGCAGGACCCCGATCTGCCCGCCCTGCCGGTGGGAGGAGCGCTGGGGGAACCGTTCGGGGAGCCGATCCTGATCCCGCCCCCGGCCCAGCCCCTGCCGGAACGGCCGCGCCCGGCGCCTGCCGGCGTCGCCCGCCACAACCTGCCGCCCGGCCTCGCCGCCGCGCTCGATGGTCCCGGGGACCTCGCCTCGCGACTCGCCGGCCGCCTCGCCTTCGGCCCGCTGCCAGCCGGCGCGCCGCGGCCGCTGCTGCTTGCCGGACCGCCGGGTGCCGGCAAGACGCTGAGCTGCGCCAAGCTCGCCGCGCGGCTGCTCTGGGCCGGCACGCCGCCGCTGATCGTCACCACCGACCAGGCGCGGGCCGGCGCCACGGCGCAGATCGCCGCCTATACCCGGCTGATGGGCCTGATGCTGGCGCTGGCGGAGACGCCCGTGGCGCTGGACCGCACCCGCGCCCATGCGACCCCGGGCCAGCCCGTGCTGATCGACACGGAGGGCTGCGACCCCTTCGCTCCGGACCAGGCCCGTGCCCTCCTCGCCCTGGTGCGGGCGGTCGAGGCGGAGGTTGTGCTGGTGCTGCCGGCGGGCCTGGACCCGGCGGAGGCCGCCGATCTCGCCCGCGGCTTCAAGCTGCTGGGCGCCCGCCACCTGCTGCCGACCCGGCTCGATCAGGCGCGGCGTCTCGGCGGCGTGCTGGCGGCGGCGGAGGCGGCGGGCCTGATCCTGTCCGATGCGGGCACGGGGCCGGGCGTGGTGGAGGGGCTGACGGCGCTGACGCCGGACTGGCTCGCCGGGCGTTTGCAGGCCGGCAGCCCGATGGCGGCGGCCGCATGACGGAGCAGGGACGCATGGGCACCACGCGGGGTCGGGTGATCGCCATCGCTTCGGGAAAGGGGGGCGTGGGCAAGACCTGGCTGTCGATCAGCCTCGCCCAGGCGCTGGTGGAAGCCGGCGCCGGGCCGGTGCTCCTGGTCGATGCGGATCACGGCCTCGCCAACATCGACGTGCAGCTCGGCCTGGAGGTGTCGCTGGACCTGCATGCGGTGCTCGCCGGGCAGGCGTCCCTGGCGGCGGCGGCGGTCCGGCACGCGGCGGGCTTCGCCGTGCTGGCAGGCCGGTCCGGCGGGGCGCTGGTGGCCGATCCCGCCCTGCTGGACCGGATGCGCGCGCTGGTCGAGGACGCCGCGCTCACCTGGCCCGTGGTGCTGCTGGACCTGGCGGCGGGGCTGGGCACCACCGAACGGCGGCTG
>JAIYAI010000756.1 GCA_027489135.1 Acetobacteraceae bacterium | reverse complement strand
TTCCACCTCCGGCGATCGCGCTTCAGCAGCCCTGGCGCAGACGGGCCATCTCGGCCGCGCTTTCCCCCCCCTCCTTGCCAAGCCTCTTGCGCCTGGACGCAGCGCGGAATCGACCGGCCGTGCCGCGGAACCAGCATGCGGCCTTGGGGCTGCTATGGCCGCGGCTGTTGTGCGATGGGTGCCGGCGGCACCCGCATCGCAGCGCCCGTCTCCTCCGCGGGCGACGCGATGCGCGCCTCGACAGATGGGGACGGTATCGATGCCCCGGTCGCAGGCGGCGCGGCGCGGCGCCCCTGCCAAGCCAACAATGCCAGCACCAGCGCCGCGGCCAGGCTGCCCAGGACCAGCATCGGCCGGCTGGGACGGCGCGGCAGGGACACCGGCGACCAGGCCCGATCCCGCCGCAGAGCGGCTTCCAGCGGGGGTAGCCAGCCCTCAGCACCCGACCTGGGTGGTGGCGTGCTGATCAGGGCATCCGCCAGCAGCAGGCCGAAGCGTGGCATGTTCTCCGGCTCGATCCTGACGTACCAGACCGCTGGCCCGGCGGCATCGGCGCGGCGCAATCCCGCGGCGGCCATGGTCCGTCCGAGCCGGGCCTCAATGCCGGGAGAGCCGTAGGGCGCGAGGTCGAGAAGGATCAGGCCCTGCGCCGGATCGCCAAGGACATAGCAGGGCAGGTCCGGCGCGGTTGCGAGAAGCCGCCAACCCGGCGGCAAGCACCCATCGAAGGACGGCGCAGACGGCCCTCCTGAACGGTGCGGCCTCGACTGGCCCATGAATGCGACCCCGACCCTTCTGTCCCGGAACGTGGAGGCGCGGTGCGCGTGACCCCGCCAGACCGGAGGGCGTTCCGACTGCTGCGTTGGATGTGTACTGCACGCGCGAGGCCACAGTCACCGGGTGATTTGCACGAGATCTGGTAAATACTAAGACGCTAAAGAACGGAATCGGGAGTTCGCCGAGAGCCTCAAGACAACCAGGAGGAGACATCGAAGGCGTAGCTTGATCCGGTGGCACGATGCGGCGCGCTTTTCCGTGATCCATGCGCGAGATCGGGGGCCGCCATTGCCGACCCTGGCGCGGGGCAAACGACGATCCCGCGCTACAGGTCCGCCTTCCAGATCCACAGCCCGATCAGCGCCGCCACGATCACTCCCAGCGTCACGCTGCCGGAGCCCATGGCCCCGATGTCGCGCAGGATGGCGACCCAGAGCGCGAGCACGCCGACCGCTACCGCGCAGCCGCCGATCAGCGATGCGCGCGACTTCTTGATCTGCCCACCGTCGAGCGGCGTGATGCCCTGCGCCACGCCGCGCTACTCCGCCGCAACCACGGGGCCGCGCGGCGCACCCGCGCGCGGGTCGTCATGCGTGTGCTTCACGCGCTTCAGATCGCGGCGCACATGCGATGTGTCGTAGCCGTTGAAGACGTGCTGGATCAGGCCGCACTTCAGGTCCGACGTGCCGAAGAACCAGTCCGCGATCGGGTAGGTCAGGTTGAAGTTCCGCTCCATCATGATCGCCGTGTTGTGGTGCGCGGCGTGGTGGCGGCGGATGCTGTTCACGAAGGGGATGTGGCGGACGATGCGGTCGTCCTTCACGTGGCAGCAGTAGTGGAACAGCTCGTAATTCAGGTAGAGCGCGGTGTTGGTGATCAGCAGCAGCCAGCCGGCATTGGCCAGGCCGAGCAGCCCCAGGATTCCCGCCGGCACCAGCGACAGCGCCATGAAGGTCACCAGCGCATAGGGCGGGAAGAAGACGATGCGGAAATCCCGGCTGTTGTCCACCGTGTACTCGTTCTCGGTGAAGAACTGGTGGTGCGCCAGGGTGTGGCGCTTGTAGATGCCCATGAAGCCGGGCACGGGGCGGTGCATCACGTATTTGTGGATCCACCACTCGAAGACGTTGGAGGCGGTGAAGGCCACCGGGATGACCAGCCATTCGTACCAGGCGGGCTGGTGGACCTGGCGGGCGAAGTACCAGATCGCGGCACCGCCCAGCGCATAGATCAGCGCGACATGCGCCCATCCGGAATACAGCTTGCCGATCTTGCTGCGGAAATCGGCCCGGAAGGCCTGCTGCCGACGCGACAGCCGCGCGCGCTTGGCGGCCTCGGCGTCGCTGAGCGTGGTGCCGTCCATGGCCCGATCCTCCTGCGTTCCTGGCGGAATTTACCAGGGGCGCGGGCGCGCCGTCCATGGCTTGCCCCGGCGGTGCAGCGGGGATTAGCCTTTCCGTCGAGCGCCGGCGAAAGCCCGGCCGGAGGAGGATGGTCCCATGGCAGCTCCGCTGCGCGAGCCCCTCTCGGGCGACCAGGTCTGGACGGGCCGCGACCTGCGCGACCGCGGCGACTGGGTGCACCACCTGACGCCGTCCGAGCTCGCGGAACTCGACGGGGCGCTGGCGGAGGCGAAGCGCCGCGGCGCCCGCCCCTTCAGCATGACCGCGGCGGATTTCCCCCTCGGCAGCCTCGCCGAGCGCGTTGTCGCGCTGCGCAGCACGATCGACGAGGGGCGCGGCTTCCAGCTGTTCCGCGGCATCCCCGTGCACCGCTATTCGGAGGAGGAGTGCCGCATCCTCGCCTGGGGCCTCGCCGTCCATTTCGGCCAGCCCGAGCCGCAGGACGGCGCCGGCGCGCTGATGCACGACATCCGCGACACCGGCCAGCGTGTCGAGACCACGGACAATATCCGCGGCTTCCAGACCAACAACGAGCTCAGCTTCCACAACGACGGCGGCGACGCCTTCATGCTGCTGTGCCTGCGCACGGCGCGGGAAGGCGGCACCAGCAAGCTCGCCAGCGTCGCCGCGGTGTTCAACGCCATCCTGGCGCGGCGGCCCGACCTGGCGCTGGTGCTGCAGCAGCCCTTCCACTTCGATGCCCGTGCGCAGCAGGCCAGCGGCAAGCCGCGTGTGCAGTCCGTGCCGATCCTCTGCCACCACGCGGGGCGGATGCACGCGATCTACAAGCGCGCCTACATCCACACGGCGCAGCGCTTCGACGACGTCCCGCGCCTGACGCCGGATCAGATCGCGGCCATGGACCTGGTCGATGCGCTGACCAACGACCCGGACTTCCACCTCTCCTTCGAGATGGAGCCCGGCGACCTGCAGGTCGGCAGCAACCACGCCGTGCTGCATTCGCGCACGGAATATGTCGACCACGACGACCCGGCGAAGAAGCGGCACCTGCTGCGTACCTGGCTGACCCTGCCGAACGGAAGGCCGCTGCCGCCGGACTACGCCGCGACGCGGGAGTTCAGCCACACCTACGCCCGGCGCGCGGCCGCGCTCGCGTGATCGCGCGGCGCGCCCTGCTGGCCTCGGTCGCGTTGGCGGCGCCGGCGCACGCGCAGGGGGAATGGCCGCAGAAGCCGATCCGCCTCGTCGTGCCCTTCGCGCCAGGCGGCACCACGGACATCATCGGCCGGCAATATGCGGAGTTCCTGCGCGCCCGCCTGGGCCAGCCCGTGCTGGTGGAGAACCGCGGCGGGGCGGCCACGAATATCGGCGCGGAGATCGTCGCGCGGGCCGAGCCCGATGGATACACGCTGCTGCTCGGCGCCGGTCTGCTTGCCGCCAATCCGGTCTGGGGGCCGAAGCCGCCCTTCGATGCCTTCACCGCCTTCGACCCGGTGGGGCTGATCACAGAGACCTCCTATCTGATCTGCGCGGGGCCGCGCTTCGCCGCGGCGCGCACGCCGCAGGACCTGGTGCGCCTCGCCCGCGCCGCGCCGGGGCGGCACACCATCGCCAGCGCGCAACTCGACGTCGTGGTGGCGACGATGACGCGCGGCCTCGGCATCGCGCTGGAGCATGTCGGCTATCGCGGCGGCGCGCCGGCGATGACGGATGCGATGGCGGGGCAGGTGGACATGTGCATTGCCCTCGTCCCCGTGCTGCTGCCGGCGGTTCGGGAGGGCAAGCTGCACGCCATCGGTTGCACCGGCCGCGCGCGCAGTTCCGTCCTGCCCGCGGTGCCGAGCTTCGCCGAGAGCGGCTTTCCCGACGCCGTGCAGACAAGCTGGAACGGTCTCTTCGCGCCGGCCGGCACGCCGAAGGCGGCGCTGGAGCGGCTGCAGGCCGCGACGGCGGCCTATGTCGCCGATGCGGAGGTCGGTACCCGGCTGCGCGAGCAGGGGATCGAGCCGCGCGGCGCGACGCCCGCCGAGCTCGCCGCCCTGCTGCGCGCGGAGATGGCGGAACACCTGGCGACGGCGAAGGCGCTCGGCGTCGAGCCGCCACGCTGATCAGCCGAGGCGCGTCAGCGCCTTCGCGATATCGTCGCTGGTCAGCAGCCAGGCGTTGTCGAGGTCGGCGACGACGTCGCGCATGAAGCCCTCGGTCAGCGCCAGTGCCTTGGCCGTATCGCCGAGATGGTCGCAGAGCAGCGCGAGCGCCAGTTGGCGCGGCCCGTCGCCCTCATAGGTCCATTCGTAGCCGGTCTTCGAAAAGACCTTCACGTCGAAGCGCGGATCCAGCGGCGCGCCGTCCACCGTCACCTGTGCGCCGGCCAGGCCGCGCCCGCCCTCGTATTCCTTCATCGCCATCCCCTCCGCGACGGGGATGCTAGAGCGTGATCGCCGAAGGTGGAATCACCGAAGGCGTGAATCACGCGACAACTCCAGGCCCGGCGTCAGCGCGTCGCCAGCCAGGCCGCCAGCATCCGCCGCTCCTCGGGCTCCATCATCGTGATGTTGTTGGGCGGCATGGCGTGGGTGCGCACCGCCTGTTCCTCGATCGCCTGGGCGTGGCGCACGACCTGTTCCGGCGTGTCGAGCAGGATTCCCTTGGGCGCCGAGGCGAGGCCGGGCCAGAGCGGCTCCCGCGCATGGCACATCGAGCACCGCCCCATGACGACGTTCAGCACCTCCTCCGTCGCCGGCGGCTGCGCGGCGGCGAGGCCGGTACGCTCCCGCCACCCCGGCGCGGTCACCATGCTGACCAGGAAGGCCGCGACGATGCAGGCCGCCGCCACGCCCCAGGTCCACCAGGCATTGCCGCCGCCCTTGTGCCGGACGTTGTAGAAGACGCGGATGACGGCGCCCGCGATGACGATCAGCCCGACGATCGCCCAGGCCCAGGTCGTGGTCCAGACCAGCGGCGAATGGCTCGCCAGCATCAGGAACACCACCGGCAGCGTCAGGTAGTTGTTATGGGTGGAGCGCGTCTTGCCGGCCTTGCCGAGGGCCGGGTCCGGCTCCTTCCCCGCCAGCAGCGCCGCGATCACCTTGCGCTGGTTCGGGATGATGATCATGGCGACATTGCCGGCCATCCAGGTCGCCATCACCGCGCCGGTATGCACCATGGCGCCGCGGCCGGAGAAGACCTGCTGGAACGCCCAGGCGAGCAGCAGGATCACCACGAAGCCGACGGCGCCGAGCGCAACCTCGTTCTCGCCCAGCTTCGACTTGCAGAGCCGGTCATAGAGCACCCAGCCGAGGACCAGCGCCGCGATGCCGATGCCGGCGGCGGCAAAGGGCCCGAGTTCGCGCACCGCGGGGTCGATCAAATAGAGGTCGGAACTGCCGTAGTAGATCCAGCAGAGCAGCGCGAAGCCGGAGGTCCAGGTCGTATAGGCTTCCCACTTGTGCCAGATCAGCTGCGGCGGAAGGTTCTCCGGCGCCACCAGCCACTTGCGGACCTGGTAGAAGCCGCCGCCATGCACTTCGAAGACCTCGCCGCCCTTGCCCTTCGGGATGTCGGGCGCAGGCTTCAGGCTGGCGTCGATGTGCATGAAGTAGAAGCTGCTGCCGATCCAGGCCATGCCGGCGATGACGTGGAGCCAGCGCAGCAGGGATCCGATCCATTCGGCGACGAAGGGCCACATGCCGGGTGACGCCTAGTCGAAGACGACGACGGACCGGATCGCCTCGCCCGCCTTCAGCGCGGCGAAGCCCTCGTTGATCTCCTCGAGCGCGATGCGCGCCGTCACCAGGCTGTCGAGTTCCAGCCGGCCGTCGAGATAGGCCCAGGCGATGGCCGGGAAGTCCTTGCGCGGCTTGGCGCCGCCATAGCTGCTGCGGACGATCCGCTTCTCCTGCATCAGCGCGCCCCAGCGGAAGGCGACTTCCTCGTTCACCCCGGTCTTGCCGAGCCAGACGACCTGGCCGCCCGGGCGCACCGCCTCGACCGAGGTGCGGAAGGCGGCGATCGCGCCCGCCGCCTCGATCACCACATCGGCGCCGCGCCCGCCGGTGAGCGACTTTGCCAGCGCCACCGGATCCTCGGCGCCAGGGTCGCAGAGCACGCTGGCCCCCGCCGCCGCCGCCGCCGCGCGGCGCGAGGATTGCGGATCCACCGCGATGATTGTGCCTGCGCCCGACATGCGCGCGCCGTGCACGGCGGCGAGGCCGACCGCGCCGCAGCCCAGCACCATCACGACATCGCCCCATGAAATGCCGGCGATGTGGGAGGCGCCGCCCACCCCCGTCATCACCGCGCAGCCCAGCAGGCAGGCGCGGTCGAGCGGCATGTCCGCGGGGATCTTCACCGCCTGCTGCGCCGGCACCACCACGTATTCCGCGAAGCCTCCGAGATACATCAACTGGTGCAGCGGCTTGCCGTCGTCGCAGGTGAAGCGCGGGCCCGATCCGTCGAAGTGGCCGCCCTTCGTGCCGTTCGCCAGGTAGGTGTCGCAGAGGATCGGCTGGCCCCGCTCGCAGTGGAAGCACAGGCCGCAATGCGGGTTCCAGTGCAGCACCACCGGGTCGCCGGCGGCGAGGCCGCGCACGCCGGCGCCGACGGTGTCGATCACGCCGGCGACCTCGTGACCCAGCACGGCGGGCAGGGTCATGGCCAGCTGGCCCTCGATCACCTCGAGGTCGGTGTGGCAGAGCGAGGCGGCCTTCACCTTCACCAGCACGTCGCCGGGGCCGACGGGGCCGACGATGACGCGCTCGATCGTCATCGCCTTGCCGATCTCGCGCAGCACAGCCGCGCGCGCCGTGATCATGCCCGTCATGGCGGTGGTCCCCTCGGCCGATTCGCGGGCCGAGTGTGGACTATCCCGCGCCGCCGCGCACCATCGCGTGAGCCCTCACGAACCGCCACGCTCCATCGCGGGCGCCATCACGCTCCGCAGCGCACCAGCCCATCGACGGCGAGGCAGCCCCAGGGCCCTGCGATCAGCGGGTTCACCTCCGCCTCGTCCAGCTTCTCCCCCGCCGCCGCGGCGAGGCAGGAGAAGGCGGAGATCGCCTTGGCCACCGCCGCGACGTCGGCCTTGGGCGAGCCGCGGAAGCCATCGAGCAGCGGGAAGCCCTTCAGGCTGCGCAGCATCGCCTCTGCCCGCGCCGGCGTGACGGGGGCGAGATCCAGCGCCACGTCGCGCCAGAGTTCGGCCTGCACGCCGCCCGTGCCGATCAGCACCATCGGGCCGAACTGAGGGTCCCGCCGCGCGCCGAGGATCAACTCGACACCCTTCGGCGCCATGCGCTGGATCAGCACGCCATCGAGCCGGGCTTTCGGCGCGTGCTGCGTGGCCGAGGCCATGATCTCGGCGAAGGCCGCCGTGACGGCGGCGGCGTCGCCGAGGTTCAGCTTCACGCCGCCGACCTCGGTCTTGTGCGCGATGTCGGGGCTGTCGAGCTTCAGCACCACGGGGAAGCCCAGCGCCGCCGCTGCCGCCGCCGCGGCTTCGGCGGTCGCCGCGCGCCGCTCCTCCACCACCGGCACGCCGACCTTGGCGAAGAGCGTCTTCGCCTCCGCCTCGGTCAGCACCGCACCGCCGCCGGGCAGGGCGGCCACCGCGGCATCCAGCCCGGCGGGCGGTGCCGGCGGCGCCTCGATCTGTTGGTCGTGATAGGCGTGCCAGAGCTTGATGCCCTGCATCAGCCTGCGCATGGAGCGGAATAGGATCAGGTCCGGCACGCTCTCCGCATGCACGGCGCCGGGGCCCTCGAGCTGCTCCGGAATCCAGGCGATGATGATCGGCTTGCCGAATTTCGGCCCCCAGACGCGGAGCTGCTCCATCCGCCCCACCGTCGTCGCGTGGTGCGAATAGACCTGCGGCAGCACCGCGCAGCCATACTGCGGGTCGGACAGCATCGCCTCCATGCAGAGGTCGTAGCTGGCCGGGTTGCCGGCGACCTGCGCCGTCAGGTCGCAGGGATTCCGCGGCGCGCCGAAATCGGGGATGGCGGCGCGCAGCACGGCCTCGGTCTGCGGCAGCGGCTGCGGCATGTCGACGCCGAGGAACTCGGCATGGTCGGCCGCCATGATCCCCGCACCGCCGGAAGGGGTGATGATCGCCACCCCCTTGGCCGTCGGCTTGCCGGCCTTGGCGAAGAGGCCAGCCGTCTCCAGCAGCCCGTCGAAATCCTCGACCTCGACCATGCCGGCGCGCTTGAAGGCGGCGGACCAGGCGGCGGCGCTGCCGGCAAGCGAGCCGGTGTGGGAGACGGCGGCGGCCGCCCCGGCCTCGCCGCGACCCAGCTTCAGCACGATGATCGGCTTGCCGGCCTTGCGCGCCGCGTCGCCCAGCAGCGCCAGGCGCCGGCCGTCGCGCAGGCCCTCCACCGCCAGCGCCACGGCGCGGCATTCCGGCATGGAAAGCTGGTAGGCGGCGAGGTCGCAGATATCGAGATCCGTCGCGTTGCCCGCCGTGGTCATGTGGCAGACCGAGAAGCCGCGCTCGGCCGCCTGCATCAGCGCATAGCCCAGCGCGCCCGACTGGCTGACGACGCCGACACCGCCGGCGGGGGCCGTCATCTTCACGTAGTCCGGCATGAAGGTGGCGCCGACGCGCTGGCGATGATCCACGAAGCCCAGGCAATTGGCGCCGAGCAGCGGGAAGCCCATCCGCCGCGCCGTCTCGCGCAGCAGCTCCTCCTCCACGGCGCGCTCGGGCAGGTCGGTCTCGCCATAGCCGGAGGCGTAGATCACCGCGCCGCCGCCGCCCTTCTTGGCCAGCCCCTGCACGGCATCCATGACACCGGTGCGCGGCAGCGCGATGACGGTGGAGTCAGGGGCGCCGGGGAGGTCAGCCACGGAAGCGAAGCACGGGCGGCCATGCAGCTCCTGGCCCGCATATTTGGGATTCACGCACCAGACGGGCCCATCGAAGTCGCGCATGTTCTGTACGGTGCGCGCGCCAAAACCCGTCGGTTCGGCCGAGACGCCCACGACCGCGAAGCTGCGCGGCGCCAGGAGGCGCGTGAGGCTCTGGGGATCGCGCAAGGCTTCCACGCTGGACATCGGTTTTGGCTCCCTGTGATTTCGTTGGCGTCATTCGGAAGCAGGCGGGGCGTTTCGACAAGCCCCCGCCTGCCCGCCCGTCACATCATCCCGGTCACGCGCGGCAGCCAGAGGGCGATGCCGGGGAAGACGACGACGAGCGCCAGCGCCACGAACATCGCCAGGATCATCCAGACCACCCAGGGAATGGTGCTCTCCATCGTCACGCCCGCGATGCGGCAACTCACCATCAGGTTCACCGCCATGGGCGGCGTGAACTGCCCAATCGCGATCTTCATGGTGAGGATCACGCCGAACCAGGCGAGGTCCCACTCGAAGGCACGGGCGATGGGAATCAGCACCGGCAGCAGGATGAGGAAGGTGCAGACGCCATCCAGGAACATGCC
>JAIYAI010000358.1 GCA_027489135.1 Acetobacteraceae bacterium | reverse complement strand
CGGACTACTTCCGCTCGATCAACGTGCCCTTCCAGCCCGTGGTGTTCGAACGCACCGACCAGGCCGCCGCCGCGCTGCAGGCCGGGCGCTGCGACAGCTTCGGATCCGATGCCTCGCAGCTCGCTGCCGTGCGTTCCACCATGCAGAACCCGGCGGAGTGGGAGGTGCTGCCCGAGCGCTTCAGCAAGGAGCCCTACGGCGCCTATATCCGTCGCGGCGACGACCAGTGGTTCGACATCGTGCGCTGGTACACCTACGCGATGATCGAGGCCGAGGAGCAGGGCATCACCCGCGCCAACGCCGAGGAGATGCGCCGCACCAGCGTGAATCCCAACACGCGGCGCCTGCTCGGCGTGACGCCGGAGCTGGGCCAGTCGCTGAAGCTCGATCCGCTCTGGGCCTACAACGTGATCCGGGCGATCGGCAACTACGGGGAACTCTACGACCGCACGATGGGCCCGAACACCGGTGTCGCCCTGCCGCGCGGGCCGAACGAGCTGTGGACGAAGGGCGGGCTGCTCTACGCGCTGCCGCTGCGGTGACCGGCCTCTCTCCCCCGCCTGGCGGGGGAGGGCCGGGGTGGGGGTGGCGCCGGGCGTAGCAGGCCCTTCGGCCGTGGCCCGGATACCACCCGCCCCCCCGACCCCGCCAGCGGGACAGGCAAGGGCGGCTACACCGCCCCCCCATCCACGACGAAGGTCTGCGCGGTCACCATCCGGCTGTCGTCCGCCGCCAGCCACAGCACCATGCGCGCGAGATCCGGCGCGCGCAGCTTCTCGTGCAGGCATTGCCGCGCCAGCGTGTCCGCCACGGCCGCCGGCGTCGCCCAGAGCGCTTCCTGCCGTTCGGTGAAGACCCAGCCCGGCACGACGACGTTGCTGCGGATGCCATGGCCCCCGAGGTCCCGCGCCAGGCCGCGCGAGAGACCGTGCACGGCGGCCTTCGCCGTGGTGTAGGCCGGCATCCCGCCCTGCGCCTTCATCCAGGATACGCTGCCGAAATTGACGATCGATCCCTGGCCCGCCGCCTTCATCATCGGCGCCACGGCCTGGGCGCAGAAGAACATGTGGCGCAGGTTGGTGTGCATGCGCTCGTCCCAGTATTCGGGCTCCACCGCCTCCATCCCGTGGCGATCGTCGCGCGCGGCGCTGTTCACCAGCACGGTGATCGGTCCCAGCGCATCCGCCGCCTGCCGCACCGCTGCCCGCAGCGCCGCGATGTCGCGGAGGTCGCAGAAGACGAAGATCGCACCGGTCCGCGCCGCCATCGCCTCCCCCGCCGCGCGGTCGAAGTCGAGGAAGCCGACGCGCGATCCCTGGAGCGCGAAATGCTCCACCATGCTGGCACCGATGCCGCTGGCGCCGCCGGTGATCAGCACCACGCGGTCTTGCAGGCTCGGGTAGCGCGCGAAACGGTCGGTGGCCTCGGGCATGGGGGCCTCCTTCTCGATGGGTCGGGGGGCTGAATACCCTGGATGGGGCCGGGTTGCCTCTCCCTCAGCCCGCCACCGCACGCGCCCAGAAGCGTGCTGCGCCGCCACCACCCGGGATCCAGGCGCCGTGGTGATGCGCGAAGCCGGTGGCCATGTCGGTGTCGCTGGAATTCACCTCGCCGGCCTGGGCAATCTGCGGTCCGCGCTGCGCCAGGATGGCGCTGTCCTTCAGGCTCGGCCGCAGCACGGCGATATGGCCGGGGCGGTGCGGATCGGGGGCCGCGAAGGCGGCCAGCACCAGGGCGCCCCGGTTGGCCAATGCCTGCGCCGATGCGGCGTCCGCCACGGCCTGCCAGCCCGCCGCCGCGCCCGCGGGCCCGGCGAGCCAGCGCAGCTGCGCATTGGCCAGCAATTCCTGCGGATGCTCCGGTGGGCGCAGCAGATAGATGCCGAGCCGCGCGGCGACGGCGGCGGCGAAGGCGCTGCAATGCGTCGCAGCTTCGGGGCCACCGGGCCAGGGACGGTCCGCGGCGCCGGTCTGCCAGTCCACGTGCCAGCCCCGCTGCCAGCGCGTCTCCACCCCCATCCCGTCGATGAGGGCGGTGAGGCGGCGGCCCGCCGCGGTGACCGGCCCGCAGCAGGGATCAGCTGCCGCGGGGCTGGCGAGGGTTGCCGCGGCGGCCGCCAGGAGCAATGCCCGTCGCCTCATGCCCAGGGACCGTCCGCGGTTGTCGGGCGGAGCGTGATCAGGGTGCCGCCATGGCCATCATCCGCCACGGCGAAGGCCTGGCCCGTGGCGACCGTGCCCGGTGCGAAATGCAGCACCAGCGGGTCCGCGCCGTCCTGCAGCACGCGCAGCGCACCGGCCTTGGTCAGCGTCAGTCCGGTCGCCTGGACGTCCTCGAGGTCGATCACGTCGCCCGCGTCGAAGCCGGTGATGGTGTTGCCGAGCCGCAGGCCGGCGCCGAGGATGAGCGTGGCATCGGCGTCTTCCGCGAAGGTGATCGCGCCCTTCCCGGCAGCCCCCGCCGCGTTGATCTGCAGCGTGCTGCCGTCCGCGAGCGTGATGCCGCCGGTGAAGCTGCTGCGCGCGTCGAGGACAAGACCGGTCTGCCTCCCCAGCAACAACCCGCCCGCGCCGGTCAGGCGCGCATCCACCGTTGCCGCGCCGCCGAAGCCAGGCGCGGCGTTCGGGTAGGTCTCGACCAGCAGCAGCCCGTTTGCGCCGAGCATCTCGCCGGCGAGTTCGATCTGCCGCGTCATCCGCCCCGCGGCGATGACGACCAGCGCATCGGCCTGCGGGTCGGTGGGCGTGGACGGGGAGGCGTACCAAGAATCGGTTTCGCCCACCCTGTACTGAATGGCCTCGCCGGCGGCGTTCACCGCGAACCAGATCGTGCCGGTGCCGAGGCCCCCGGGCTTGTAGCCAACGCCGCCATCGGGCAGGTCCGGCGGCAGCGATGTGTAGTCGCGGTCATCCGCCAGAGGCTGGGTGAAGCCGGGCACCGGGCCGAAATGCGGCACGCTGCTGCTGTCCACCACCGGCACGGCGTAAACCTTAACCGCCTCGGACGAGAGCGTGGGACCCGCGGCGAGCGCCATCGGCACCCGCACCGGCCCGCCTGCCACCACCATGGTATGGCCCGTATTGGCGGTGGCAACGAGGTCGGGCTGGCTGCCGGAATCCGGGTTGTCGAGATCGGAATAGATGCCGAGCGACCAGGCGATCAGGTCGCCGGCCTGCAGCCTGGCGAAATCCGTGACCTGTCGGAACCCGTCGGAGCCGTGGTCCGGGGCCGTGTCGAAAAGATGGGTCAGCACCTCCGCCCGCGCCCAGGGCCAGTGCGCCTCGTGCACGGTGAGCCGGAGCGGATGGGCGGGGTCGTCCGGGTTATAGGCCTCGACCGGGTCCGGCGGGTTGAACAGCGGCAGCATCCGCTCTGCCGCCGCCACCGCGGCATGCAGCGGCGCGACTGAGGCCAGGACGAAGTTCACCCAGCCCGAGCAATCCGTATAGACCGTGGCCGCTGTGGCGACGGAAAGGTCGATCTGCGGCACCTGGAGCGGACCGATGGTCGCGGTGTCGTAGGTGTAGGCGGTGGACCCGCCCGGGTCGTGCACGGCGGTAGCGACGGCCAGCGCGAAATCGGCGAGCGGGTTGGCGAAGCGGGCCATGGGACGCCCTCAGGCCCAGAGCGAGTCCGCCGTTGCCGGGCCCAGGGTGATCAGTGTGCCGCCATGGCCGTCATCCGCCATGGCGAAGGCCTGCCCGGCGCCGACCGTGCCCGGCGCGAAATGCAGCACCAGCGGGTCCGCGCCGGCCTGCAGCACGCGGAGCGCGCCGGCCTTGGTCAGCGCCAGCCCGGTCGCCTGCACGCCCTCGAGGTCGATCACGTCGCCCGCG
>JAIYAI010000154.1 GCA_027489135.1 Acetobacteraceae bacterium | reverse complement strand
GACGGTGGCCGGGGAGGCGATCACGCTGAACGACATCGAGCACCGGATCCTCCGGCCGATCTGGCGCGACCCGCGCACCCACTACGTGCTGAACTGCGCCTCCCTCGGCTGCCCGGACATCCCACCCCGCGCGCTGACGGCCGCGAGCATGGAGGCGATGCTGGACCAGGCGGCGCGCGGCTACGTGAACCACCCGCGCGGCGTGACGCCGGGGCCGGAGGGGCTGCGGCTCTCCTCCATCTACAACTGGTTCGCGGCGGATTTCGGCGGCGAGGCCGGGGTGGTCCCGCACCTGCTGCGCTTCGCCGCCCCGCCGCTGGCCGAGGCCATCCGCCGCACGCCGCGCATCACCGGCTATGCCTATGACTGGGCGCTGAACGACGCGCGCTGAGGCCGCCGCCGTACCCCGGCTTGCCGTGCCGGCGCCGCCGGCGGACCATGGCCGGCGCAGTGGCGGAGAGAAGCCGGGATGGACCTCGCGGGCCTCGTGCAGACGGGCCTCAAGGCCAGCGTCTTCCTGACCGTCGCCTCCATCGGCCTCGGCGCAGGCTGGCGCGACGCCAGCTTCCTGCTGGCGCGGCCGTCCCGCCTGGTCCGCGCCATGGCGGCGCTGTTCCTGGTGATGCCGCTGCTGGCCATCGGGCTTGCCGCCGCCTTCGCCTTCCACCCGGCGGTGGAGGTGGCGATGGTCGCGCTCGCCATCTCGCCCATCCCGCCGCTGATGCCGCGCAAGGTGGTGAAGGCGGGGATCGGCTTCTCCTTCGCGATCGGCCTCGTCGTCGCCGCCTCGCTCGTCGCCGTGGTGGTCGTCCCGCTCGCCGTGGACCTGCTCGGCCTGCTGCTGGGACGGGCCGCGCATATCACCATGGGCACGGTGTTCCGCGCGGTGCTGCTCAGCGTGATCCTGCCGCTCGGGGCCGGCATGGCGCTGCGGGCCCTCGCCCCAGGCCTGGCGGCGCGCTTCGGGCCTCGGCTCGGCGATGCGGCGGCGATGCTGATGCTGGCCTGCCTGGTGCCGACCATCGTCGCGGTCTGGCCACAGATCGCGGGCCTGATCGGCAACGGCACCATCCTCGCCTTCGTCGTCTTCACCGCGGCGGGGCTGGCGACCGGCCACCTGCTCGGCGGGCCGGAGGCGGAGGACCGCGTCGTGCTGGCGCTCGCCACGGGCTGCCGCCATCCCGGCGTCGCGCTCAGCATCGCCATGGCGCAGCCGGGTGGCGGGCCGGAGAAGCTCGGCGCCGTCGTGCTCTACCTGCTGGTCGGGGCGGCGCTGTCCCTGGCCTACCTGGCCTGGTGCCGCCGGCGGCGCAGGCTCAGCGCGCCAGCCGGCGCAGCCTGAGCATGGCAGCGGCGCCGAGGAAGGGCCCGATCGCCAGCAGCGCGAAGCCCCATTCCCACCCGAGGCTCGGCAGCAGCGCGGCCAGCCCCTGGATCGTCACCGCCGTCAGCAGGAAGCCGAGGCAGGTCTGGGTGGTCAGCATGGTCCCGACCAGCGCGGGCGGGGCGAAGCTGGCGATGCAGGCGGAGAACTGCGCCGAATCGGCGACGACCACGGCGCCCCAGACCAGCGCGAGGCCGAGCGCGAGCGCCGGCGAGAAGGCGGCTGCCGGCCCAATCAGCAGGGCGCAGGTGCCGCTGGCGAGCATCGCCGCAGCGCAGACCAGCGCGCGGTCAGTGCGGTCGGCGATGACACCCGCCAGCACCGCGCCGAGGGCGCCCATCAGCCCGATCACCGCGAAGGCCAGCACGCCAGCGGGCAGCCCTATCAGGCTCGGCCCGATGCCGGCCTGCGCCAGGAACAGCGGGATCCAGGCCCACATGGCGTAGAGCTCCCACATGTGGCCGAGATAGCCGGCATTCGCCAAACGCAGCCGCCGGTCCCGCCAGGCTTCGAGCGCATGGTCGAAGCGGAAGGGCGGGCGCGGCGCGGCGGGGGCCGGGCCCTCGCGGAACAGCAGGATCAGCCCGGCCCCGGCCAGCGCCAGCAGTCCCGCGCCGAGGTAGATCGACCGCCAGGGCAGCCCCGGCAGCAGCGCCGGCAGCAGGTGCGGGGAGGCCGAGCCGAGGGTCAGCGCCGCCACCAGCAAGCCGATCATCAGCCCGAGGTCGCCCCGCGCCCAGCCGGCCGCGAGCTTCATGCCGATCGGGTAGACGCCGGCGATGGCCGCGCCCGCGACGAAGCGCAGCGCCAGGGCGGCCGGGCCGGCGGGCGGGACGGCGGCCATGCCCAGGGTGGCGAGGCCCGCGACCACGGCACAGAGCAAGAAAAGCCGCCGGGACGGCACGCGGTCCGCCAGCGCCAGGATGGCGCTGGTCAGCGTGCCGGCGACGAAGCCGATCTGGACGGCCGTGGTGAGCAGCCCGCCGCGGGAGCCGCCGACCGCGCCTTCCGCCAGCAGGGCGGGCAGGGCGGCGGTGCCGGCGAACCAGACGGCGAGGACGAGGACCTCGGCCGCGGCGAGGAGGGCGAGGTTGCGGACCTTGCCGGGCATCACGCCCGCAGCACCGCCCCCGTCGCCTTCACCACCGCCGCCACGATGCGGTCGGCCACCGCCTCGATCTGCACGTCGGTCAGCGTCGCCTCCTTCGGCTGCAGCGTGACCTGGATGGCGAGGCTGACCTTGCCCTCCGGCAGCTTGTCCCCGGCATAGCGGTCGAACAGCGCGACATCGGCGATCAGCGCCTTGTCGGCGCCGCGCGCGGCCCGCAGCACGGCATCGGCCGCGACGTCGGCATCGACCAGGAAGGCGAAGTCGCGCCGCACCGGCTGGAAGGCGGCGAGGTCGGGCATGCCGCGGCGGCGGCGCTTCGGCTCCGGTACGGCGTCGAGGAAGACCTCGAAGGCCACGGCCGGGCCGGTGAGGTCGAGCGCGGCGAGGACCTTCGGATGGATCTCCCCGAAACTCGCCAGCACGGTCTTCGGCCCCTGCCGCACCACGCCGGAGCGGCCGGGGTGGTAGAAGCCCGGCGCATCCGTCGTGACCTGCAGCGCCGCCATCGGCACTCCGATCGCCGCCAGCACCGCCAGCACGTCGCCCTTGGCGTCCATGGCATCGATGGCGCGGGAGGATTCCGCCCAGTGCCGCGGCGTGGCACCCGCGCGCACGCCGGCGGCGACGGCCAACTGCCCGTCGGGGGTGATGTCGCGATAGGCGGCGCCGAGTTCCGAGAGCGCCACGTCCGGATAGCCCCGTGCCGCATTGCGGCTCGCCGCCAGCAGCAGCGAAGCGACGGGCGTCGGGCGCATCTGGTCGAGATCGGCCGCGATCGGGTTCACCAGCCGCAGCGCATCCGGCGTGTCACCGAAAAGCGCGGCGGTCTTCGCCTCCAGGAAGCCGTAGGTGACGCAGTCCAGCATGCCGCGGGCCGCCAGCGTGCGACGGGCCAGCGTGGCGCGCGCCTGCTTCGGCGTCAGCGACGGCGCCGGCACCGGGGAGGCGACGGGCAGCGACACGGGCGGCACCTTGTCGAGGCCGGTAATGCGCAGGACTTCCTCGACCAGGTCGCATTCCGGCTCGACCGCCGCGCAGCCCTCGGCCGCGGCGCGGGCGCGCTCGGCCGGCAGGCCGGGGTCCTGCGCCAGCGCGCCCGATCCCGCGACGTCGTTGCGCCAGGACGGCACGGCGACGGTCACGCTGGCGGCGTCGCGCGCCTCCACGCCGAAACCGAGGCGTTCGAGGATGCCGACCGCGGTGTCGGGCGGCACAGCCTCCCCGCCATATCCGCCGAGGCGTTCGAAGCGCAGCGTCGCGCTGCGGCGCCAGGCGGGCTCGGCGCCGGCGGCGACGATCTCGCTGGCCTCACCGCCGCAGAGGTCGATCATCATCGCCGCCGCGGCCTCGATCGCCGCCGGCATCAGGCCGGGGTCGATGCCGCGCTCGAAGCGCTGGCGGGCATCGGTGCGGACGTCATGGCGGCGGCCGGAGAGGGCGATACGCACGGGATCGAAGAGCGCGGCCTCGATGAAGCACTCGGTCGTGGCCTCGTCGCAGCCGGAGGGCTCGCCGCCGATGATGCCGCCCAGCGCCTCCGGCCCCTTGGCGTCGGCGATGATGCCGTCCTCCGGCGTCAGCGCGTAGGCCTTGCCGTTCAGCGCCTGCAGCGTCTCGCCCGCGCGCGCCATGCGCATGGTCAGCGTGGTGCCGTGCACCTTCTTCACGTCGAAGACGTGCAGCGGCCGGCCGAGGTCGAAGGTGAAGAAATTCGTCACGTCGACCAGCGCGTTGATCGGGCGGAGACCGATGGCGACCAGGCGGTCCTGCAGCCACTTCGGGCTCGGCCCGTTCCTGACCCCCCGCAGCGCTCGGCCCAGCACCCAGGTGCAGGCGCGCGGGTCGGCGATCTCCCACTTCAGGGGAGAGGCGAAGGCGGACGGCACGGTCTTCCCCGCGAAGGGCTTGAGCCTGCCGAGGCCGGCGCCGGCGAGGTCCCGCGCCACGCCGCGGACGGAGAGCGCATCGCCGCGGTTCGGCGTGACGCTGATCTCGATGATCGGGTCGTCGAGCCCGGCCCAGGCGACGTAGCTCTGGCCGAGCGGCGCATCGGCCGGCAGGTCGACGATGCCGCTATGGTCGTCGCCGAGGCCCATCTCCCGTGCGGAGAGCATCATCGCTTCCGACTTCACGCCGCGGATCTCGCCCTGCTTCAGCGTGATGCCGGTGCCGGGGATGAAGGCGCCGGGCAGGGCGACGACGCCCTTCATGCCGGCCCGCGCATTGGGCGCGCCGCAGACGACGGAGTAGATGCGGCCGTCGCCGGTATCGACCTTCAGCGCGCGCAGGCGGTCGGCATTCGGGTGCTGCTCGGCTTCCAGCACATGGGCGATGCGGAAGGAGGCGAGGGCGGCGCCGCGGTCTTCCACGCCTTCCACTTCAAGGCCGATGGTCGAGAGCGTCGTGGTGATCTGCTCCAGCGACGCATCGGTCTCGAGATGCTCGCGCAGCCAACTGAGGGTGAACTTCATCTCACACGCCCTCCGCCAGCGAGGGTGGCGACAGCGGGTCGGCGGCGTAGTGGCGCAGCCAGCGGACATCGGCCTCGTAGAAGGGCCGCAGGTCGGCCATGCCGTGCTTCAGCATGGTGATGCGCTCGATGCCCATGCCGAAGGCGAAGCCCTGCCACACGCGGGGATCGAGCCCGCAATTGGCCAGCACCTTCGGGTGCACCATGCCGCTGCCCAGGATCTCCAGCCAGTCGCCGCCCTTGCCGAGTTCACCCGTCTTGCGGTTCCAGCCGATATCCACCTCCATCGAGGGCTCGGTGAAGGGGAAGTAGCTGGCGCGGAAGCGCACCGGCAGGTCGGAGATCCCGAAGAAGGCGCGCAGGAAGTCGATCAGGCAGCCCTTCAGGTGGCCGAGCGTGATGTCGCGGTCGATCACCAGCCCCTCCACCTGGTGGAACATCGGGCTATGCGTCGCATCGTGGTCGGCGCGCCAGGTGCGGCCCGGCACGATCACCCGGATCGGCGGCTCCTGCCCGATCATGGTGCGTATCTGCACCGGCGAGGTGTGGGTGCGCAGGACGGGGCGGCGGCCGTCCCCGCCCGGCGGCGCGGGGACGTAGAAGGTGTCGTGGTCCTGCCGGGCCGGGTGGTGGTCCGGGATGTTGAGGGCGCCGAAATTGTACCAGTCGCCCTCGATGTCCGGCCCCTCGGCCACGGCGAAGCCCATGGCGCCGAAGAGGGCCGTCAGTTCCTCGATGGTGCGGCTGATCGGGTGGATGCCGCCATCGCCGGGGCCGCCGGGCGGGAAGGGCCGCGGCGGCAGGGTGACGTCCAGACGCTCAGCGCGGAGGCGGGCGTCGAGCGCCGCTTCCTCCAGCACGACGCGCCGCGCCTCGATGGCCGCTTCCAGCGCGCCCTTGAGCCGGTTCAGCGCGGCGCCGCGGTCCTTGCGCTGCTCCGCCGGCACCTGGCCCAGCCCCTTGAGCAGCCCGGTCAGGCTGCCGCTGCGGCCCAGCACGCCGACGCGCACCGCGTCCCAGGCGCGCATATCGGCGGCCGCGGCAAGCTGCGCCTCCGTCTCGGCCTGCAGCGCGGCGAGGTCGCCGCCGGCCGCCATGCTGTCGGTCATCGTCCCAGGATCCTCTTGGACAAACGCAAAGGGCCGCCCCCCATCCCGGGGGCGGCCCTGCTGCAATCCATCTCCCTGGCCGGGAACACCCCGGCCGGGCGGTGCTTCAGGCGGCCGCGCCCTTGGCCTTCTCGACCAGGGCCGCAAAGGCCTGCGGCTCGTCGAAGGCCAGCGCGGCCATGACCTTGCGGTCCATCTCGATCCCCGCCGCCTTCACGCCGGCGATGAAGGTGGAATAGGTCATCCCGTGCTCACGCACCGCGGCGTTGATGCGCTGGATCCACAGGCCGCGGAACTCGCGCTTCTTGTTGCGGCGGTCGCGGTAGGCGTACTGCAGCGCCTTCTCGACCCGCTCGAGCGCGGGGCGGTAGTTGGTGCCGCTGCGGCCGCGATAGCCCTTGGCGAGCTCGAGGACCTTCTTGTGGCGGGCATGGGCGGTGACGCCCCGCTTGACGCGTGCCATGTCTCAGATCCTTTCCGCTCAGCGCAGGCCGTAGGGGGCCCACTGCAGGACGGTCAGGCCGTCCTGATGCTCCAGCACCTGGCTGCCGGTGTTCTGCCGCTTCACCTTGGAGGAGCGGGCGGACAGGCAGTGGCGCTTCTTGCCGGGACCGGCGAGCACCTTGCCCGTCGCGGTCTGCTTGAAGCGCTTCTTCACGCCTGACTTGGTCTTCATCTTGGGCATTTCGGACCTCCGGGTCGGGGGGCGCCGCGCGGCCCGGGATTGGGCGGCGGGCGCAGCATCGCGGCCGGGCATGCCCACACAGGCACCGGCGCGCGTTGAGGGGGCGGCATCTACCGGCCCGAGGCGGGCGGCGCAAGTCCCGCATGGTCGCAACCGCCCGGCTTCCTCCCTAGTATCTGGGTCGAATCACTCCGGGGCGGGGCAGGAATGACTGGCAGCGCGATCCTGATCGGCGGCAGCGGCGACGGGCCGGTCCAGCTCATCCTCTCCCGCGCCAACCGGCACGGGCTTGTCGCCGGCGCCACCGGCACGGGCAAGACCGTCACCCTGCAGACCCTGGCGGAGGGCTTCTCTCGCGCCGGCGTCCCGGTCTTCTGCGCCGACATCAAGGGGGACCTGTCGGGCATCGGCGCCCCCGGCAAGCCCAACCCGAAGATCGAGGCCCGGGCGCGGGAGCTGGGCGAGTCGGACTTCGCCTACGAGCCCTCCCCGGTCGTCTTCTGGGACGTCTTCGGCCAGCAGGGGCATCGCCTGCGCGCCACCGTGTCCGAGATGGGCCCCATCCTGCTCGCCCGCATGCTGGAGCTGAACGAGACGCAGGAGGGCGTGCTCTCCATCGCCTTCGCGGTCGCCGACGACGAGGGGCTGCTGCTGCTCGACTACAAGGACCTCCGCGCCATCCTGAACTATGTGGGCGAGCGGGCGGCCGAGGTCAGCCAGCACTACGGCCAGGTGAGCAAGGCGACGCTCGGCACCATCCAGCGGCGGCTGCTGATGCTGGAACAGGCCGGGGCGGAGCATTTCTTCGGCGAACCCGCCCTTGCCCTTTCCGACCTCATGCTCACCACGCCCGATGGCCGCGGCGCGGTGAACGTGCTGGCCGCCGACAAGCTGATCGCCTCGCCTCGCCTCTACGCCACCTTCCTGCTCTGGCTGCTGTCCGAACTGTTCGAGGAACTGCCGGAGGTGGGCGACCTGGAGAAGCCCAAGCTCGTCTTCTTCTTCGACGAGGCGCACCTGCTGTTCCGTGACGCGCCCAAGTCGCTGGTCGAGAAGGTGGAGACGGTGGTGCGGCTGATCCGCTCCAAGGGCGTGGGGGTGTATTTCGTCACCCAGAACCCGCTCGACCTGCCGCAGACCGTGCTGGGGCAGCTCGGCAACCGGGTGCAGCACGCGCTGCGCGCCTTCACCCCCGCGGACCAGAAGGCGGTGCGCGCGGCGGCGGAGACCTTCCGGCCGAACCCGAAGCTGCGGGTCGAGACGGCGATCACCGAACTGGCGGTGGGGGAGGCGCTGGTCTCCTGCCTGCAGCCGGACGGCACACCGGCCATGGTGCAGCGGGCGCGCATCGCGCCGCCGCGCGGGCGGATCGGGCCGCTCACGCCGGAGGAACGCCAGGCGCTGATGGACCACAGCCCGGTCGCGGGGAAGTACGACGAGGAGCTGGACCGGGACTCCGCCTACGAGGCCCTGGTCGGCCGGGCCGGGGGCGGCGGCGCGGTGGCGGCGCCGGCGCCCGCCGGCGGGTCCGCCCCGGTGCGCGGCGGCAATCCCTGGGGGCTGCCGGGCGGCGGCGGCGCGGCGAAGCCCATGGGCCGGCCGGGCAGCGTGCCCCAAACGGGCGGCGGCGCGGCGCCGGCCCGCACCCCGAGCCCGCGCCTGCCGCCGCGCCTGCCCCCCCAGGCCCCGGCGCCCCAGGGCGGTGGCGGCATCGGCGACATCCTGGGCGGGGTGCTGACCGGCGGCCGCGGCAAGCGGGAAAGCCCGATCGAGGCCATGGCCAAGTCCGCGGCGCGGGTCGCGGGCCAGGAGATGGGCAAGCAGGCCGGCTCCATCCTGCGCGGCGTGCTCGGCGGCATCTTCAAGGGTCGCTGAGGGGGCGTGCCCCGGGGCGCTTGCCAGCGGGCCGCCGCGCTGCTCCCCTCTCCCCCGACCGGAGGAGACCACCCGTGCCCGACGCCGCCGCGGCCCAGCCCTATCTCGATGCCGCCAGGCGTCTCGCCCCCAAGGTCCGCGCCGCGCGGGAGGAGGCGGAACGGCTGCGCCACATGCCGCACGCCCTCGCCGCCGAGATCACCGAAGCGGGCCTCTTCCAGCTCTATCTGCCGCGCAGCATGGGCGGTCCGGAGATCCCGCCCTTGCCGGTCTTCGACATCGTCGAGGAGATCTCCCGCCACGACGGCTCCGTCGGCTGGTGCGTGATGATCGCCCTGGCCATGGCGATGAACGTCTCCCGCCTGCCGGCCGAGGTGGGGCGGGAACTCGCGGGGACGCCGGCCGACTACCGCGCCGCGGGCTCGGCCCGGGTAGGCGGCACCTGCGAGAAGGTGCCTGGCGGCTGGCGCATGCGCGGCCGCTGGAACTTCGCCTCCGGCGTCGAGAATGCGCGCTGGCTCTACTGCACCTGCGTCGAACTCGGCGATGACGGCAAGCCGCTGGTGGGCGCCAACGGCAAGCCCGTGCTGCGCGCGCTGTGGGTGCCGCGGGAGCAGGTGACGATCCTCGATACCTGGCACGTGATGGGCATGCGCGGCACCGGCAGCCGCGACTTCACGGTGGAGGAGGTGACGGTGCCGGAGCATCGCTCCATCCGCTCCGACGCGACGCCGCCGCGGCATGGGCCGATGTACCATCCGCGCACCTGGTACTCGATCGTCTGGACGCCATCGGCCGCCAACGCCATCGGAATCGCCCGCGGCGCCATCGACGCGCTGCAGGAGCTTGCGCAGTCCGAGGCCTCGACCCTCTCGACCGCGCTGCTGCGCGACCGGCCCGCGGTGCAGGCCACCATCGGCGAGGCGGAGGCGATCCTGTCGGCCGCACGGGCCTATGTGGTGAGCGCCATCGGCGCCTTGTGGGAGACGCTGCGCAAGGGCGGGGAGCCCACGGACGCCGAGGTGATGCATGCCCGCCTCGCCATCACGCATGGGATGCGGGAGAGCGCGCGGGTGGTGGACAAGGTCTTCCACGCGGCGGGGACGAACGCGATCTATACCTCTCTGCCGCTGGAGCGCTGCTTCCGCGACATCCATGTCGCGATCCAGCACGGCTCCTGCCTGCCGTCCTTCTACGAGAGCGCGGGGAAGGTGATGGTCGGGCTCAGGCCGAGCGATTTCGGCTGGTGAGGACGGCGATGTCCTCCGGCGCCAGGTCCACCGGCGTGCCGCCGCGGATCAGCGCGGCGAAGTCCTCGTCGGGGGTCATCAGCGTCAGGCAGTAGAGCTTGCCCGGCCCGGTGTTGCGGATGACGTGTTCCACGCCGGGCGGGACGCGCAGCGTGTCGCCGGCGGCGATCGGCGTCTCGACCCCGTCGGCGATGGCGACGCCCTCGCCGGCGAGGACGAAGAAGGCCTCCTCCGCCCGCGCATGGGTGTTGGGCGGCGTGGCGCCGCCGGGGGCAAAGATCTCCACCACCAGGGTGAAGGCAACGCCGTCGGCGAGCGGGTCGAGCAGGCAGGCGAAGTAGTTGGTGTCGCCGGGGGCGATGCGGAAGCCGCGGAGATCGGCCGCGCGCCGAACGCTCGCCCCCGCGCCGCTCATCCGCGATGCGCCAGCCGGTAGGGATGCGCCTTGTAGGCGCCGAGCACCTTCACCTCGCGCGAGAAGAAGCGCAGCTCGTCCAGCGCCCGGGCCAGGGCCGGATCCTCCGGGTGGCCGTCGACATCGGCCAGGAACTGCGTCGCGGTGAACTCGCCGTCCAGCATGTAGCTTTCCAGCTTGGTCATGTTCACGCCGTTGGTGGCGAAGCCGCCGAGCGCCTTGTAGAGCGCGGCCGGGATCGACTGTACCCGGAAGACGAAGCTGGTGACGCAGTCCGGGGCGCCCACCGGCGGCATCTCCGGCGTCAGGGAGCAGACGTAGAAGCGCGTGGTGTTGTGCGCCGCGTCCTCGACGTTGTGGCGCAGGATCTCGAGGCCGTAGATCTCGGCGGCCAGGGCGCTGGCGATGGCCGCGTCCTCGATGCCGCCGCGCTGCGCGATGATCTCGGCCGCGCCTGCGGTATCGGCCTCGATCACCGCCGTCAGCTTGAGTTCCTTCAGGATGTTGCGCACCTGGCCGAGCGCGACGGGATGGCTGTGTGCGCGCTTCAGGCTGGCCAGCGTCGCGCCCTTCGGCGCCATCAGGCAGTGCTCCACCCGCTCGAAATGCTCGCCCACCACGGAGAGGCCGCTCTCCGGCAGCAGGCGGTGGATGTCCGGCACCCGGCCGGCCAGCGAGTTCTCGCAGGGCAGCATGGCCAGCGTCGCCTCGCGGTTGCGCACCGCGTCCATCGCCGCCTCGAAGGAGGGGCAGGGCAGGGTGGTCCAGCCCGGATAGGCGGCGCGACAGGCCAGGTCGGAATAGGCGCCGGGCAGGCCCTGGAAGGCGATGACGGTCATCGTGCAATCCTAGCGGGCGAGGAGGGCGCGCGCGCGTTCGAGGTCGTGCGGCGTATCCACGCCGAAGGGGCCATGCGCGATGCGGGCGGCGCCGATGCGCATCCCCGCCTCCAGCGCGCGAAGCTGTTCCAGCTTCTCCCGCAGTTCCAGCGGGCTGGCGGGCAGCGCGACGAAGCGCTCCAGCGCGGCGCGGCGGAAGGCGTAGATGCCGATATGGTGCCAGTGCGGGCCCGGCCCCCAGGGGATCGGCGCGCGGGAGAAGTACAGGGCGGGCGCTGTCTGCGCCTCGCCCTCGAAGGCGCAGGCGCATTTGACGAAGCTGTCGGTCGCCAGTTCCGTCTCGTCCGCGATGGGGCAGACCAGCGTGCCGATATCCACCGCCGGGTCGGCCAGCGGCAGCAGCACCGCCTGCAGCACGGCGGGGTCGAGGGTCGGGAAATCGCCCTGCAGGTTCACGACGACGTCGTGCCTGCCCTCCGGGTCCAGCCGCGCCAGGGCGCGGTGGACCCGGTCCGTGCCGGAGGGCACGTCGTCATCGGCCAGCACCGCGGTGCCGCCGGCGGCGCGCACCGCATCGACGATGGGCTGGTCGCCGGCGGCGACGGCGACAGGGCCGATCCCGGCCTCCACCGCGCGGTCGAGGACATGCACCACCATCGGCTTGCCCCCGATATCGGCCAGCGGCTTGCCGGGCAGGCGGGTCGCGGCGAGCCGCGCGGGGATGACGATGATCGGGTTCACGGGCGGCACCGGTCGGGAGGGGGTGCGGGCGATTGCCCGGCCAGGGCCTGCCGTCTAAGGTCCGGCCGCGCCCAGGACAAGCCGCCCGCCGCATGCCCCCTGTCCTCCGGCACCTGGTGGTCTCGACGCTGCTCGGCGCCATTCCCGGCTTCGTCGGGTTTCTGCCGCGGCCGGTGTGGCGGCCCCCTTTCGAGACGGCGCGCCGCACCGTCCCCGCCAACGAGCCCATCCCGATGATCGAGACCGCCCGATGACAGAGGTCCCCTCCGCCTATATCGACACCGCCGAGGAGGCCGCGGACGCCGCCGGCGCCGTCATCCGCCCGCTCTTCCGCAGCCCCCTGCTGGTGGAGGCCAAGGGCGATGCCAGCCCGGTGACCGAGGCCGATCGCGGCGCGGAGCAGGCGATCCGCGCCCTGCTTTCCGCCCGCTTCCCCGACCACGGCATCTGGGGCGAGGAGTTCGGCGCCGACCGGCCGGATGCCGAATGGCTCTGGGTGCTGGACCCGATCGACGGGACCCGGGCCTTCGTGACGGGGCGGCCGCTCTTCGGCTGCCTGATCGCGCTGCTGCACCGGGGCAAGCCCGTGCTCGGCATCATCGACCAGCCCGCGGTGGGGGAGCGCTGGATCGGCGTCGCGGGGCGGAAGACAGAGGTGCGGTCCCGGCTCGGCGGCACGGCGGGCTGCCGGCCCTGCCCCACCGTGGGGGAAGCCGAGCTCTCCTGCACCAGCCCCGACATGTTCGAGCCCGCCGACCGGCCCGGCTTCGAGCGGCTGCGGGCGGCGGCGCGGCGCGTGACCTGGGGCGGCGACTGCTACGCCTATGGCCTGGTGGCGCTCGGCCTGGTCGACATTGTCGCCGAGAGCACCATGAAGCCCTGGGACTGGGCCGCCCTGGTGCCGGTGGTCGAGGGCGCGGGCGGCCGCGTCACCGGCTGGAAGGGCGAGGCGCTGACGCTCGACGCCGCCGATGGCCGGGTGCTGGCGGTCGGCGACCCGGCCATGCTGCCGGAGGCGGTTGGGCTGCTTACCGGTTCCCCCTGAGGCACGCGCGGGGGCCTTACGGGTCCGTAAGCACGCGGCGGTTGCGGCGACAGGGTGCAACCCCCAATCTCCGGGCCATGCAGCGCCGCCATCTCCTCGCCTCGGCCGCCGGCCTGGGTGTCGCGTCCTTTCTGCCCCGGCCTGTCTGGGCGCAACCAGCGGCGACCCCGCTTCGGACGCACGCCCTGTCCCTGCTGGGGGAGCCGTCGCTGCCCGCCGACTTCACCCACTGGCCCTGGGTCAACCCCAACGCGCCGAAGGGCGGGGAGATCGTGCTCACCGGCCTCGGCAGCTTCGACAGCTTCAACGGCTTCGTCCTGCGCGGCACGCCGGCCGTCGGCCTCGGCAACCTCTACGACACGCTGCTGAAGGAGAGCGCCGACGAGGCGAGCACGGAATACTGCCACCTCGCCGGCGTGATCGAACTGCCCGCCGACCGCATGGGCGTAACATTCGAGATCCGGGAACAGGCCCGCTGGCACGACGGCAAGGCGGTGACGGCCGAGGACGTCGTCTGGACCTTCAACACGCTGCGCCAGCACGGCCGCCCGCATTTCCGCGCCTATTACGGCGACGTCGCATCGGTGACCGCGGAGGGGCCGCGCCGCGTCACCTTCCGCTTCTCCACCAACGAGAACCGGGAGCTTGCGCTGATCATCGGCCAATTGCCCGTGCTGCCGAAGCACTGGTGGGAGGGCAAGGATTTCGCCCGCCCGATCCTCGAGCCGCCGCTGGGCTCCGGCCCCTACCGGATCGAGCGCTTCGAGGCCGGGCGCGGCATCACCTACGCCCGCGTGCCGGACTACTGGGGCCGCGACCTGCCGACGGCCAAGGGCTTGGCCAATTTCGACCGCATGCGCTACGAGTATTTCCGCGACACCACCGTGGCGCTGGAGGCCTTCAAGGCCGGGCAGATCGACTTCCGCACCGAGAACATCGCCAAGGAATGGGCGACCGCCTACGACTTCCCCGCGGTGCGCCGCGGCCTGGTGAAGCGCGACGAGATCCGCCACCAGTTGCCCACCGGCATGCAGGCCTTCGTGGTCAACATGCGCCGGCCGATGTTCCAGGACGCCCGCGTGCGCCGCGCCCTGAACGAGGTCTTCGACTTCGAGTGGATGAACCAGAACCTCTTCTACGGCAGCTACGCCCGCACGAAGTCGTTCTTCTCCAACTCCGAACTCGCCTCCTTCGGCCTGCCCAGCGGCGACGAGCTTGCCGTGCTGGAACGCGTGCGCGGCCGCGTGCCGGCGGAAGTCTTCACCGAGGAATGGAAGCCCCCCGTCACCGACGGATCCGGCAATAACCGCGAGGGCGCGCGCCGGGCGCTCGACCTGCTGCGCCAGGCCGGCTGGACCGTGCGCGACCGCCGGCTGGT
>JAIYAI010000153.1 GCA_027489135.1 Acetobacteraceae bacterium | reverse complement strand
CCGGCAGCGAGATCTCGCCGTGCAGGTTGAGGTCGAGCACCGCCACATCCGGCAGGCGGCCGTGCGCGAGCAGGCCGAGCGCCTCGATCACCGTGCCTGCGGGGCCGATGATCGTCGCGCCCGCCTCCTCCAGCATCCGCTCGACCGCCTCCGCGACCTCGGGCTCGTCCTCCACCAGGAGAACCCGGCGGCCGGACAGGGGAGGTTTCGCCGGGGTGTTGCGCATTGACCATCCGTCGCTGTTTCCGAGGCAGGGAGATGGCGCGCGCCGGGTCCGCTTCGCAGCCCGGCTTGCGCGGATTGTCGCGAGCGCCGCGCAACGTGTTCGCGTCATGCCGGCGGCGCGCGGTGGGAGCGCACAGGTTGCTTCGCTGGCAGGTCGCGGTAGCGTGGCGGCATGGACACCGAGACCCCGATCACCGTCGCCGCGCCCGCCGGCATCGACGCCGCGCTGCTGCGCGAGGCCGCAACCCTGGCGCAGGCGCGCGAGACGCCCTGGCCGCGCGACCTGCGCGCGCATCTGGAGGGTGGATTCTTCGAGCCGCCGCCGTCCAACCGTATCCTCGGCCCCGTGGCGCCGCGCGGCGGCGCCAATGGCCTCATCCTGCGCAACGGGCAGGTGATTGCACGCTGGGGCGATACGCGGCGGGTCGACATGACCTTCAGCGTGGCGAAGTCGTATCTGGCGATCCTGGCAGGACTCGCGGTGGCGGACGGGTTGATCCCGGACCTGGACGCGCCGGTCCGGGCGTTGGTCGATGACGGCGGCTTCGAAGGCCGCAACGCCGGCGTGACCTGGCGGCACCTGCTGCAGAACACCTCCGAATGGGAGGGTACGCTCTTCGGCAAGTCCGACCTGATCGACCGCGGCCGCAATCTGCAGGTCGAGGGGCAGGGGAAGAAGGGCGACCCGCGGCCGCTGCAGGCGCCGGGCGCCTATTGGGAATACAACGACGTCCGGGTGAACCGCCTCTCGCTGGCGCTGCTGCGCCGGTTCGGCCGGCCGCTGCCGGAGGTCTTCGCCGAGCGCGTCATGGCGCCGATCGGGGCCAGCCGGGACTGGTCATGGCATGGCTACGACACCTCCTGGGTGGACCTGCCGGGTCGGGGGCTGGTGAACAGCGTCTCCGGCGGCGGGCACTGGGGCGGCGGTGTCTTCATCCATGCCGAGGACCAGGCCTTGATCGGCGAGCTTGTCCTGCGGGACGGCGTCTGGAACGGTCGCCGCCTGCTGCCGGAGGGCTGGGTCGCCGCCTGCCGCGCGCCATGCGCGCTCAATCCGCGCTACGGCCTGCTGTGGTGGCTGAACACCGAGGGGCTGAGTTTCCCGTCGGCCAGCCATGACAGCTTCTGCTTCTCCGGCGCCGGCGGTCATACGACCTGGGTCGATCCCGCGCGGCGCCTCGTCTCCGTCACGCGCTGGCTCGATCCGGCGGCGCGCGACGCGTATCTCGGGCTGCTGACGCGCGCCGTGCCGGGGTGATCAAGGCCGCGGCTGGACCGCGTAGCGGCCAGGTCCGATCACCGCGATCAGCCCGAGGCCCGCGATCATGCAGACGTTCTTGAAGAAGCTCATCATCTGGCCGAACTGCGCGGCGGGCGGGAATTCCCAGAAACGGTGCGCGATGACGTTGGTGCCAATTGCGTACAGGATCAGCGCGATCGCCGCCCAGCGGGTCCGGTAGCCGATGGCGACGAGGAGCGCGCCGATGATCTCGACGCCGATGGCGAGGTAGCCGCCGAACAGCGGCAGCGGCGCGCCCTGCTGCGTCAGGATCGTCACGATCCCGGGCCAGCCGATGATCTTGAAGTAGGCGCTGATCGGGAAGATCACGACGAGCAGGATGCGCGCGACCAGCAGCGCGATGTCGTGGTCGTCGGGCAGCGGGCGCTCGTCGGCGGGCACGGTGGACATGGGGGACTCCGTCTTGTGGGGCGGCGCGTCATAGCACGGCTTGCGGCGACCGGCCGCCATGCGACACTGGGCGCGCACACCCAGGGGAGACGCCGAGATGCCGCTGCAGCCCATGGTCACCGGCCGCCGCCACATGGTCTCCGCCGGGCATTGGCTGGCGACGGAGGCGGGGCACGAGGTGCTGCGCGCCGGCGGCAACGCGGTGGATGCGGCGGTCGCGGCCGGCATCGCCCTCGGCGTCGTGCATTGCGACCAGGTGCAGTGTTCCGGCGTCGCGCCGATGATCATCCGCATGGCGGCGACCGGGGAGGTCGTGACCATCAGTGGCCTTGGGTGGTGGCCGAAGGCGGCGCGGGTCGAACACTTCGAGCGGGAGCACGGCGGCGCCATCCCGCAGGGGCCGCTGCGCACCGTGGTGCCGGCGGCGCCCGATGCCTGGATCCTGGCGCTGTCGCGCTTCGGCACGATGTCCTGGGGCGCGGTCGCGTCCTTCGCCATCCGCTATGCGCGGGAAGGCTTCACCGTGCATCCGGTGATGGCGCACTTCATCGCGAATTTCGCGGACCAGTACCGGCAATGGCCGCAGAACGCCGCCGTCTTCCTGCCCGGCGGCACGCCCCCGGTGGAGGGCGACCTCTTCGTGCAGACCGACCTCGCCGCCAGCCTGCAATACATGGCGGATGAGGAACGCGCGGCGGTGGCGCGCGGCGCCGACCGCCTCGCCGGGCTGCAGGCGGCGCGCGATGCCTTCTACAAGGGCGACCTCGCCGTCGCGATGGCCCGCTATTACGCCGAGAATGGCGGCTGGCTGACGCGCGAGGACCTGGCGGACTACGCCAGCGCCATCGAGGCGCCGGTGCGCCGCGACGTGCACGGGACGGAGGTCTATTCCTGCGGCCCCTGGTGTCAGGGCCCGGTGCTGCTGCAATTCCTGGCGCTGCTGGAGGGCATCGACCTCGCCGCGCTGGGACACAACAGCGTCGACTACGTGCATGTGTTGGCGGAGGCGATGAAGCTCGGCTTCGCCGACCGGGATCGCTTCTACGGCGACCCGCGCTTCGTGGACGTGCCCATGAAGGCGCTGCTGTCCCCCGAGTACAACGCGACACAGCGCCGCCGCATCGATCCCGCGCGGGCGGCGCCGGCGATGCCGGAGGCCGGCGACCCCGCGGCCTGGTCGGCGGCGGACCCGGCGCTGGCGGGCGACACCTCCTATGTCTGTGTCGTCGATGCGGCGGGCAACGTGGTCTCCGCCACGCCGTCCGATACCAGCTACGAGAGCCCGATGATCCCGGGCCTCGGCTTTGTGCCCTCTTCCCGCGGGTCGCAGAGCTGGGGGCGGAGCCGGCACGCGGCCTGCGTCGCGCCGGGCAAGCGGCCGCGGCTGACACCGAACCCGGCGCTGGCGATCCGGCGCGGGGAGTTCGTCATGCCCTTCGGCGGGCCCGGCGGCGACCTGCAGCCGCAGGCGATGCTGCAGGTCTTCCTGAACCGCACCGCCTTCGGGATGTCGATGCAGGAAGCGGTGGAGGCGCCGCGCTTCGTCACCCACAGCTTCCCCGGCAGCTTCGAGCCGCACCCCTACCACCCGGGTCGGCTCGACGTTGAGGAACCGCTAGCACAGCACTTCGGCGCCACGCTGGCGG
>JAIYAI010000338.1 GCA_027489135.1 Acetobacteraceae bacterium | reverse complement strand
GGCCCAGCCCCGCCGCCACGAAAGCGGCGCGCAGGACGGCCCACTGAGGGTCGACGTCAAGGATCTGCGGTCTCGGGCTCATGCTGCTCCTCGCGGTGCGGTCTGTTGCAATGCAGCATATTGATGCGGTGCAGCATAACGCAACGTGAATTTGTCAGGATCACTGCCCTTTTTTCTCGGCTTGCCCTGCCACCCCCTCCCTCCGCTACGCTCAACAAACGCATGGCGCCCGGGCCTTCCCGGGCCTCTGGACGCCGGCGGCCATGGGCCGCGCGTGTCCCGCCCGGCCCCAACAAGGGAGGGCCTACGCGTGCCAGATTTCACCGGCAGAGAATCAGGCGGGGCTGGGCCCCGCTGCATCGCTCTCATCGGCCCGCAGGGGGCCGGCAAGTCCACCCTGCTCGATGCCATGCTCGCTGCCGCGGGAGGCCCCGCGCCGCGCCGGCGCGACCATCACCAGCGGGAAGCGGGGACGGAACTTCGCCTCGCCCATGCCGGCTTCATGGGTGATCCCTGGGCAATTCTCGACTGCCCCGGCTCGGTCGAGTTCGCGCACGAGGCCGATTGCGCGCTCGCCGTCGCCGACCTCGCTGTCATCGTCTGCGAGTCGGCGCCGGACCGCGCCGCCACCGTCGGCCCCGCGCTGCGCGCCGCCGAGCGTGCTGGCGTCCCGGCCATGCTCTTCGTCAACAAGCTCGACCTGCTGGGCGAAGGCCAGGTGCGTGACAGCCTCGCCGCGCTGCAGGGGCAGAGCCACCGCAAGCTGGTGCTGCGCCAGGTGCCGATCCGCGAGGGCGGTGCGATCACCGGCTATGTCGACCTCGTCAGCGAGCGCGCCTATCGCTACCGCCGCGGCGCCGCCTCCGAGCGCATCGAGATGCCCGAGGCCGTGCGCACCCGCGAAGCCGAGGCGCGCGGTGCGTTGCTGGAGGCGCTGGCCGACCACGACGACGCGCTGATGGAGAAGGTGCTGGAGGACCTTGTCCCGAGTGCCGAGGAGATCTACCGCCCCCTGCATGCGGGCGAGGTGCACGGACAGGTCGTCTCCGTGCTGCTCGGCTCGGCCGAGCATGCGGGCGGCATCCAGCGGCTCTGGAAGGCGCTGCGCCACGACGTGCCTGGCCTGGCCGAGACGCGCGAGCGTCTGGCCATCGACGCCGCCGGCGAAGCCTGCGCCCAGGTCTTCCGAACCCTGCACGCCGGCCATGCCGGACGCCTCTCCTACGCCAGGATCTGGCGCGGTCCGGTGAAGGAGGGGGCACCCCTCGGCGGCATCCGCGTCGGCGGGCTGCACCGCTTCCCGGGCGGCGAGGCGCAGAAGGTCGCGCAGGTCGAGGCGGGCGAGGTCGTCGCGCTCGCTCGCATGGAAGGCGTGCGCACCGGCGATACGCTGGGCGGCGAGCGCCTGCCCTTCCCGGCGGCGCCGGCGCCGGTGCATGCCGTGGCGATCGTGCTGGAGGACCGCAAGGACGAGGTCCGCCTCTCCGCCGCGCTGCAGCGGCTGACGGAGGAGGACAGCGCGCTGACGTTGACCCACGATGCCGAGATGGGGCAGATGGTGCTGTCCGGGCAGGGCGACCTGCATCTCCGCGCCGCGCTGGAACGGCTCGCCGCGTCCTCCGGCGTGAAGCTCCGCACGGTGCGCCCCCAGGTTGCCTACCGCGAGACCATCCGCCAGCCCGTCACGCAGCATGCGCGCCTCAAGCGCCAGACCGGCGGGCATGGCCAATTTGCCGACGTGAAGCTGGAGATCGCGCCGCGCGCCCGCGGTGAGGGCTTCCTGTTCACCGACCGCATCGTCGGCGGCGTAGTGCCGAAGCGCTTCATCCCTGCCGTCGGTGAGGCGGCGGAGGCGGCGACGCGGAAGGGGCCGCTCGGGCATCCGGTGGTCGATGTCTCCGTCACCCTGGTCGACGGCACCTTCCACTCGGTCGACAGCAGCGACATGGCCTTCGCCAGCGCCACGCGCATGGCGATGCAGGACGGGCTGGCCCGCGCCGAGCCGGTGCTGCTGGAGCCGATCGACCAGGTCACGATCAGCGTGCCTGCCGAATATACCCCGGCGGCGCAGCGGCTGCTGAGCGGCCGGCGCGGGCAGATCCTGGGCTTCGCCGCGAAGGAGGGTTGGGACGGCTGGGACGAGGTGCAGGCTTTGCTGCCGGAGGCGGAACTGCACGAGCTGATCATCGAGCTGCGCAGCCTGACGATGGGCCTCGGCAGCTACACGCGTCGGTTCGACCACCTGGCGGAGTCGCGGGCTGCGCGCTGACAGAGTGGAGGGGGAGATGAACTCCCCCTCCACGCCACCCCCTCCTTTTTTTGTTCTTTCACACGCGCGTGCTGGCGGCACGTGAAGTGCCAGAAAAAGGAGGGTTGGGGTTTGGGGAAGGGAGTTCTCTCCCTTCCCCATGCTTAGCCGGCCGTTATGCCACGCGCCTTGATGACGGCAGCCAAGGCCGCCGTCTCCCGCGCGATGTTCGCCGTGAACACCGCCGGCGTCGTCACATCCGGCGTCATGTCCGGCGTCATCCGGCTGCGCACCGCCTCGCTGAGGATCGCCTTCGACAGCGCGTCATGCATGCGCGTGACGATCGGCGCCGGCGTTCCCGCGGGCAGGGCGAAGCCATGGCAGTACTGGAAGGTCATCCCGGGATAGCCGAGTTCCGCGAAGGTCGGCACGCCGGGCAGGATATCGAGCCGCCCCGGCGCGCTGTGCGCGATGATGCGGATCTGCCCCGCCAGGTGCTGCTGCAGCACCGGCATCAGCGACGCCATCAGGGCCGGGATCGTGCCGGCGATCATGTCCGGCACCACCGCGGCCTCCGTGCGGTAGACCACATTGTCGAAGCGCCCGCCGGTCTCGCCCGACAGCATCTCCATTAGGATATGCCCCGGCCCACCGCGGCCGACCGAGCCATAGGCGATGGGCCGGTCCTTCGACAGCGCGACCAGTTCGGGCACGGTCCTCGCGGGCACGTCGTTGGCGACCGCCAGGAACTGCGCGGCGCGGAAGATCGCGGTGAGAAGCTGGAACTCCTCCATCCGGTAGGAAAGCTGCTGCCCCAGAGCCGGGCCCGTGACCATCGAGCCATAGGCCATGTAGCCCAGCGTGTAGCCATCTTTCGGCGCGCGCGCGACGGCCTCGGTGGCAATGACGCCGTTCGATCCCGGCTTCGGATCCACCACCACCTGCTGGCCGAGGATCGGGCGCATCTGCTCCGCGATGATCCGCGACAGCGTGTCGGAGACGCCGCCCGGCCCGAAGGGCAGCACCATGCGGATCGGCCGGTTGGGCCAGACCTCCTGCGCCCGGAGGCTCGGCGCGGCGAGGAGCGTGAGCGGGGTCGCGAGCAGCGCGCGGCGGGACGGCATGGTGGTGTTCCTCTCCCTCGTTCCCGCCAGCGAAGCCGGGCTGCAGGCCGGGGGTCAAGCGGCGCGATTTGCTGCGCTGCAGCTTGACCCTGGGGGAGGGGACGCGCAGGCTCCGGTCACGAGGGAACCGCGCCAGCGGGCGCGCCTGCTTGAGGACACGACAATGACCGCCGCCACGCACGGCGCCATCGATTGCGACCTGCACCCCGCCCTGCCGGGCTGCATGGCGCTGCTGCCCTATCTTGACGAGCATTGGCGCGAGGAGATCACCTCCCGCGGGCTCGACGACCTCGACCTGGCGCTCTGGCCGCGCGGCGCGCCGATCACGGCCCGCGCCGACTGGCGCCCCGCCCAGGGCCTGCCCGCCGGCAGCGTGGACCTGCTGCGCAGCCAGGTGCTGGAGCCCTTCGGGACGGGGATCGGCATCCTCAACCCGATGTTCGGGGCGCCGGCGCTGCACAACGTGGACATGGCCGCGGCGCTCTGCCGCGCCACCAACGACTGGGTGGCGAAGGAGTGGCTCGACAAGGAACCGCGCCTCCGCGCCGGCATCCTGGTGCCGATGGAAAGCCCGGAGCTTGCCGTCGCCGAGATCGAGCGCCGCGCGCCGGACCGCCGCTTCGTGCAGGTGCTGCTGCTGGGTGCCGCCGAGACGCTACTCGGCCGCCGGGTGAACTGGCCGATCTTCGAGGCCGCGGAACGCCACGGCCTGCCCATCGCGCTGCAGG
>JAIYAI010000485.1 GCA_027489135.1 Acetobacteraceae bacterium | reverse complement strand
TCGCCTCGGCGTCCCCGCCCGCCGCGCGCATGGCCGTGGCGAGATCGATCGAGTTGCGCGGCTCGACCGTCCAGTCCCAGGCGCCGGCGAGGAGCAGCGCCGGCGGCATGCCGGGGCGCAGGTTGTTGGCCGCCACGGTGCGCTGCCGGTCCGGCGCGGGGCCGAAGACCGGTCGCATCACACGGTGTTCGAACAGCCAGGGCTCGAAGATGCCGGACAGGCCGATGACGCCCGCAGGCACACCGGCGCCGGCGCCGGCCCTGTCGAGGTAGCGGCGGTCCAGCGCGACGAGCAACGCCATCGTCGCGCCGGTGGAGTGCCCGGCGAGGAAGACTGCGCGCGGATCGCCCCCGTATTCGGCGGCGTGCCGCTCGGCCCAGGCGACGGCGCGGGCTGCGTCGTCGAGGAAATCGGGGAAGGTGACCTCCGGCCAGAGCCGGTAGTTGGGCACGGCGACGATCGCGCCGCGGGCGGCGAGGTCCTCCGGGATCGCGCTGGCCATCGGTTCCTCCTTGTCGCCGATCGTCCAGAGGCCGCCATACAGGTAGACCAGCAGCGGCCGGCGCGGCGGCGGCTGGCCCGGCGGATCGACGGGGCGATAGAGGTCGAGGGTGAAGCGCGGATTGCCCTCCGCATAGGCGATGTCGCGGATGATGCGGTACCGTCCGGCATCCGTGGGGGCGACGATGCTCCGCGGTGCGCAGGCGGTGGCGGCCAGCAGCAGGATGAGCACGAGGCTCGGCAGGCCGGCGAGGGCGGGACGGGGCATCGGCAAGGCTGGGCTTCCGGGGCAGGGGGCGCCGGGCTTCGGTAACCGGCGTGGCGTCGGTGATCCCGCCCCGGCGCCGTCTGCGCAAGCGGCGCCACGGCGTTGACAGGCCGCGCCCCGACATGGCCAGGGTCCCGGCGATGTCCGTTGACCTCGCCCTCTGCCTCGCCATCGATGTGTCTGCCAGCGTCGACTTCGACGAGTTCGGCCTGATGATCGGCGGCTATGCCGCTGCCTTTCGCGACCCGGACCTGGCCGCGGCGCTCGCGGCCGGCCCGCGCGGGGGCGTTGCCGTGGCGGCGCTGTTCTGGTCCGGCGCCGGTACCGCGGCGGACATCGCCGTAGCCTGGACGCGGCTGGACGGAACCGCAGCGGCGGCGCGCTTCGCGGCGGCTCTGGAGGCTGCGCCGCGCCTTCCCGCCCCCGGTGCGACAGCGTTGGGGGAGGGGATGGTCGCGGGCCTCGCGCTACTGGCACGCTGTCCGGACCCCTCCCCGCGCCTCGTGCTCGATGTCTCGGGCGACGGCATGCACAACCAGGGCCGGCCGCCCGCCCCGGTGCGCGATCTGGCCGTCGCCGCCGGCGTCACGATCAACGCGCTGGCCGTGCTGAACGAGGAGGGCGACGCGCTGGTCGCGCATTATCGGGAGCAGGTGATCGGTGGTCCGGGCAGCTTCGTCATGGCCTGCGCCGACTACGTCGATTTCGCCGCGGCGATCCGTCGCAAGCTGCTGCGCGAGGTGACCGGCGAGGCACCCTTGGCCTGAGGCAGGCTGTACGGGGTTCCCGCTACCCCCCACGACGTGGCAGAAGGCGGGCCCCGTTTCGCCGAGGTTTCCGATGCTGCTGCTGATTCCAGGCCCCGTGCAGACCCGCCCCGAGGTGCGCGCCGCCGCGGCGCGGGATTATGCGCCCTGGGACAACGACTTCCGCGTCGTCTATGCGTCGATCCGGGAGCGTGTGCTCGCGATCGCCGGTGGTGTGCCGGGCGAGCATGCGACCCTGCCGCTCCAGGGCTGCGGGCATTTCCTGGTCGAGGCGACGGTGCGCAGCTTTATCCCGCCCGGCGGCAAGCTGCTGATCGCCCAGAACGGATCCTATGCCGACCGCGCCGTGCGTCTGGCGACGGAGGCGGGCCGCACGGTGGTGGCGCTGCCCGGCCCGGACACGCGACCCGTGACGGGGGAGGAGATCGCCACGGCGCTGGCGGCCGATCCGGCGATCAGCCACGTGCTGATCATCCACCACGAGACCGGCAGCGGCATCGTCAACGACCCCGAGGCGGTGGGCGCCGCCGTGCGCGCGGCGGGGCGGCGGCTGATCATGGACAGCGTCTCGGCCTTCGGCGCGCTGCCCTTCAGCCTGGCCGACCACCCCGAGTGCGATGCAGTGCTCTTCACCTCCGGCAAGTGCCTGGAGGGGCTGCCCGGCATCGGCTTCTGCGTCGCGCGCATCGACCGGCTGATGGCGGGCGCGGGGCAGGCCGGGTCCTGGACCTTCGACCTTGCCGATGTGTACCAGCACGCGCTCCGCTCGGGCTGGGGCAGTTTCCGCTTCACGCCCCCGGTGCAGGCACTGGCGGCCTTCGATGTCGCGCTCGACCTCTACGCCGCGGAGGGCGGGCAGCCCGCCCGGCATGCCCGCTACGCCGAGAACGTCCGCACGCTCCATGAGGGGGTCACGGCGCTCGGCCTGACGCCGTATCTCGAGCGGCGGCACCAGGGGCCGGTGATCGTGACGGTGCACCAGCCCAGCGACCCGGCCTTCGCGCTGCAGCCCTTCGTCGATGCCCTGAAGGCGCGCGGCGTGCTGATCAGCAACTTCCACAACACCAAGGTGCCGACCTTCCGCGTGGGGTGCATCGGGGCGGTGACGCCGGAGGATATCCGCGGCGCCGTGGCCGCGATCGGCGGTGCGCTCGAGGATCTCGGCGTCCGGCGGCGGGAAGCCGCCTGACCGCTCCCGCCCCCGCTGGCGGGGGAGGGCCGGGTGGGGATGGCCTCGCCCGGCCACCGCCCGTCACGTCCAGCGTGCCTTATCCGCCCGGTCCGCGGCCGTGATCAGCGTGGTGGTCGCCACGCTGGTCCAGTTGCAGAGATCGTAGCGGCGGCTGAGCGCGTCCCGCACCGCGCTCTCCGCCGCGCCCTGCGGCAGTTTCGACCGTTCCCACATGGCGAGGTCGGGCCGGCGCGTCAGCAGCAGGCTGCGCACCGCGCCCGGTGCGGCGGGACCGGCCGCGGCATCTGCGCCGTCGCCGGTGCAGCGCCAGAGCCCGATGACCTGCGAGTCGTAGGCGGCTTCGAAGCCGGGCCAGGCCTGGGCGCAGAGATCGAGGAATTCAGGCCAGTCGGTTTCCGGCGTCACGAACCAGCGGAAGGCGTAGTTGCCCTGGCGCTGCGGCGGCGCAGTGTCCGTGGGACGCAGGGTCGGCAGCATGGCGAGGCTCGCGCTGTCCTCGATATCGGCCATGTCGCCGAGCAGAAGCGCCTGCGCCGCCGCCGCGGTGACCGGCGCGGTCCAGGCGGTGATCACGGTGACCTCGTCACGGGGGCGCCCGATCTGGCTGCGCCAGGCGCCGTAGAGCGCGCCGCCCGCCGCGGCCAGGGCGTCACGCCGCGTGATCAGCGCCTCGGCCACCGCCGCCCAGCAACGCGGCGTGGCGGTGATCCGGTGATGCACGTAGAGCGTCGCCGCCATGTCGCGTCTCCATCCCTCTACGGGTGGAGCTAAGGCGGCCCGGGCTGGCGTCGGCAAGGGGGCGGGCCGTGGCCCGCGCCCCGCCGGTCCTCAGAAGCGGTAGCGGACGCTTGCGCCGATGACCCAGGGGTTCAGGTCTGCCGTCGCGTTGATCCGTCCGATCACGGTGTCGACGCGGACCGTCGGCTCCATGAAGAGGATCTTCTTCACGTCGAAGTTGATCAGCCAGTTCGGCGCCACTTCCCAGTCGGCGCCGAAGTTCAGCGCCATGCCGACGGTGTTGCCGACCTTCACGTTGGTCACCGCGGCGCTGGTCGCGCCACCTTCCCCGTAGAAGATCGTCAGGTTGATGCCGAGGCCGGCATAGGGGCTGAAGCGTGAGCGTGGCAGCGGGTGGTACTGCAGTGTCAGCGTCGGCGGCAGCGCCCAGACGCGACCCAGGTTCACCGGCCCGATGATCGAGCCCTGCACCGAGACGTCATGGCGCGAGGTCGCCGCGATCAGGTTCGCGGCGATGTTGGGCGTGAAGAAGTAGGTGAAGTCGAGCTGCGGCGTCGCCGCGTTGGTTGCCGTCGGTGTGCCGCCGAGCACCGGAACGCTGCCGCCATTGTGCGGCAGCACGCCGATGGCACCGAGGCCGATGACGAAGTCGCCGGCCTGCTTGCCGCGCACCCCTTCCTCCAGCCAGCGGATCTGGTTCGGCGTGGCGCCTTCCTGCGCCAGCGCGGGCGCGGTGGCGCCGAGGCCGAGCGTCACGGCCAGCGCCGCGGTTCCAGCCATCATCCCAAGATTCTTGCGCATCTCTCTCGCATCCGTTCAGGTCGGCATGTGCCGCCCTGACGGTGCTAGACCCGTAACTGCGATGCGACTTTGCGCCGGATCAAGGCGGAACGTCTTTGCTGCGCGCCTGCGATCCGGAACACACGGCAAGGCCGCGCGTTTCGCGTCCCTCGCGCCGCGAGCCGCGCGCAGGGCGCATGCCGGTATGCCGGTCAGGTGCGCACGCGAGTCGTGTCGCGTCGCCGCCGGCGCTTTCCGGGTCACGCCGGAGCGGGATGTGGGGATCGCGGTGATCCTGCGGGGCGCGGGCGCCCCGCGCGTCACATGTGCGGATCGTCCATCATGTCGTTCGGCACGACGTCCGAGGAGATGATGATCACCGGATGGCTGCTGCGGTTCTCCCACCAGTGGGTGTGTCCGGGCCCGAATTCCGGCGTCGTCTCGCCGGTGCGATGCAGGATCGGGACTGCGCAGAAGGCGCTGTGCTCGATGATCTCGCCGCTGATGATGGTGACGATCGACGGGCGGTCGTCATGCGAATGGGTCGGCACGATGCCGCCCGGCAGGATGATCAGCCGGCGCGTGCGGAGGAAGAGGTCGCCGGTGCCGCGCCAGCCCTTCAACGGTACCACCGCGAGGATCTCGCGCAGGGTGGCGACATCGGGTGCGTCCTCGACGGCGCGCGGGCGGGTCAGTGTGTGTTCCTCGGGGCAGCCGCCGGCCAGGGCCGGCCGTGGTGCGGCGGCCAGCAGACCGGCCAGGGCGAGGAAGGCGAGGGGGACAGGGAAGCGCATGGGCGTCTCTCCGGCTTGGGGTGCGGCGCTGGTGCCGCGCTGACCGGGCTTCGCCGCGACAGGTGGGCCGGGTGACATGCGCGACCGTCATTGGCGCGGTGCCCGCGGGGTATCGACACCCGGCCGGGTGATGCCGCGCGCATGGCGCTTGCCGCCC
>JAIYAI010000407.1 GCA_027489135.1 Acetobacteraceae bacterium | reverse complement strand
TGTAGGCGCGGAAGCGGGTGCCGCGCAGCGCCTGCACCGTCGCCAGCGGCTCCCGCGTGTAGAAGCCCTGCGCGTCCCAGTGCACGAAGTAGAGCGGCACCAAGCCCTGGCGCTCGAAGCGGGCGCGGACATAGGGCTCCGTCACGCGCTGCAGCGCATCAGCCTGTGGCCAGGTCCAGGCCAGGAAGGGCACGCCGTCGACCTCGAAGAAGGGGTCCTCGTTGGAATAGGCCGACAGCAGGATCTCCCCCAGCTGCACCTGGCCGGTCTGCACGCCGCGCTTGATCTGCGCCATCGGCAGGAGGGAGGCGTTGTTGTGCAGCTGGATCACCAGCCTGCCGCCGGTCGACTGCTCCACGTCCTGGATGAAGGCGCGGATGTTCAGCGTGTGGAAATTCTCGGCATAGGGCGTGGCCATGACCCAGCGGGTGACGGCTTGGGCCTGGGCGCGCGGCACCGCGGCGAACGCCCCGAAGGCGGCGATGGCGGCAAGAAGGCTACGGCGGATCATGGTCTCTCCCGGCGGTGAGGGCCCGTGGTCCCGGCGCCGGCTCTCATGGCCGGCCTCCCGCGGGCAGCCTTCCACGCCGGGGGCACCCCGGCAAGCCAGGCTTGCACGGGGCCGGCGAGGCGGGGAATGATCGGCGACCTCCGGAGGCCCGCCCCATGCCCGATACCCACGCCCCGCTGCCCCGCGGCCCGCTGACCATCGTCCAGCCCGGGGAAGCGCGCAGCTACTGGCAGCCCGTCCCGGCGAACGGCTTCGTCCGCTGCATCCTCGACGCCACCAACACCGCGTCGGAGACGCCCTTCGCCATGGGCACCCAGACCGTCGATCCGGGCTGCCATGTGCGCGAGCACATGCACGACGCGAACGAGGAGATCATCTTCGTCCTCGACGGCACCGGCGAGGCGCGGATCGAGGGCACGACGCACCGCATGGAGAAGGGAAGCTGCTTCTTCCTCGGCCGCTCCCGCCCGCACAGCTTCCACAACACCGGCACCGGCCCGCTGACCTTCATGTGGCTGATCATGCCGGGCGGGCTCGAGACCTTCTTCGGCCGCATCGGCCGCGCCCGGGCGGAGGGCGATGCGCCACCCGCGCCCTTCCCCCGGCCCGAGAACGTGCTGCAGATCGAGGCCGAGACCGTCTTCGGAACGCTGCCGCCGAAGACCTGACGCGGGGCGGGATCAGTCGATGCGGATGTTGGCCATCGCCACCATGCGCTCGAAGAAGGCGATCTGCTGGACGCGGAAGGCGGCAAACTCGGCGACCGTGTTCGCCCGCGTCAGGGCGCCGATGCCGTTCAGCTTCTCGAGCGTGGCGGGCTCGGCGATGACGGCGTTGAACTCCGCGTTCAGCTTCTGGATGAGTTCGGCCGAGGTGCCCGCCGGCGCGAAGACGCCGTTCCACTCCCAGGTCTCGAAGCCCGGCAGGGTGTCCGCCATCGCCGCGACGCCGGGCAGCACCGCCAGCGCGCCGGGCGGGCCGCAATGGGCGATGCAGCGCACCTCCCCGGTGCGCAAAAGGCCGATCGAGCCGGGCACGTTGTTCGATTGCAGCGGCACGCGCCCGCCCATCAGGTCGTTCCGGGCGGCGGCGAATTCGCGATAGGGCACGTGGTTGATGCGGATGCCCGCCATGTGGTTCAGCAGTTCCAGCGAGACATGCTGCACCGTGCCGATGCCGGTCGTCGCGCAGTCGAGCTGCCCCGGCTTCGCCTTGGCCAGCGCGATCAGCTCGGGGATCGTCTTCGCCTCGAAATCGGCGCGGCAGACGAAGGTGTTGGGCGTCACCATCGTCAGGAAGACCGGCAGCAGGTCCTTCTGCGTGTCGTAGGGCAGGCGGTTGCCGAAGAGCGACGGGTTCACCGAATGCGCCGTCGCGTCGTAGAGCAGCGTGTAGCCATCGGCCGGCGCGCGGGCGACGACCTGCGCGGCGACGGTACCGGCGGCGCCGGGACGATTCTCGACGGTGAAGGGCTGGCCAAGGCGCTCGCTCAGCCGCGCGCAGAAGATGCGGCAGACCACATCGGCGGTGCCGCCCGGGCTATAGGCGTTGACGACGCGCACGGCGCGCGTCGGGTAGGCAGGTTGCGCGCGCGCGACTCGGGGCAGAACCAGCAGCGCGCCGGCAGAGAGAAGGGCGGCGCGGCGGCCCGGCACCCGCGCCACATCACGCGCAGCCCGGGTCGCGAAATCTTGCTTGGGCACGGTTTCCTCCACCCTGGCGCATTAGGCGCCCGCATCCTGCGCCAAGGGTCCAGGGGCAACAAGCCGCCCAGGAGGTACAGGATCGAAACGGCTCCCTGTTTCGTGTTGACAGTAATCGACAATCTTTCACATTCACATCATCGCTCCCCAAACGCGCATGCGAGGAATTCGTTGGCCTCAATCGCAGCACCACTCGACATCTCCCGGTCCGGGCCGGTGGTGACGCTGACGCTGCGGCGTGAGACGGCGGCGAATGCCCTCGACCGCACGCTGGTCGAGGCGTTGCTCGAGGCGCTCGACCGGCTCGATCCCGAGGGCCTGCGGCTGATCGTGCTGCGCGGTGCGGGCGGCGGGTTCTGCAGTGGCTTCGACCTTGCCGACCTCGACTCCCAAAGCGACGGCGACCTGCTTCTGCGCTTCGTGCGGATCGAGATGCTGCTCGACCGGCTGCGCAATGCGCCCATGCCGACCCTTGCGCTGGCGCATCGCTTCGCGTTCGGCGCGGGTGCCGATCTCTTCGCGGCGTGCACCTGGCGCGTCGCCGCGCCTGGCACGCGCTTCGCGTTTCCCGGTGCAGGCTTCGGGCTTGTCCTCGGCACCCGACGGCTCGCCGCGCTGGTCGGGCCACAGGCAACGCTCGACATGACGCTGCGCGGGCAGCGCCCGGATGCGTCGGAAGCGCTGGCCAGCGGCCTCGCGACCTCCCTCGCGCCGCCAGAGGACTGGCCCGGCATGGTCGACACCCTGGCGGCGGATCTGGCCGCGACCACACCTGCGGCACAGCCCTTGCTCCGGCGCGCCGCACTGCCCGATGCTGCGCGTGATTCCGACCTGGCGGATCTTGTCCGTTCGGCGGCGCTGCCTGGCCTCAGGGAGCGTATCACAGCCTATGCGGACGCCGCGCGCGCGGTCCGCCGAGATCGTGTTGGAGACGCCCGTGTTCGACGGTGAGACTTCGGTGGACCTGAAGCGCCTGGAAGCCTGTGCGGGCGAAGCCGCGCACATGCTGCGCCTCCTGGCGAACGAGAAGCGCCTGCTGATGCTGTGCCACCTGGTCGGCGCGGGCGAGATGAACGTGGGCGCGCTGGCCGAGGCGGTCGGGCTCTCGCAATCGGCGCTGTCGCAGCACCTGGCGAAACTTCGGCAGGACGGCCTGGTCGCCACGCGGCGGGAGGCACAGACGATCTACTACCGCCTTGCGGATCCGAAGGCGGCTCAGATTCTCGGCCTGCTGCGCACCATGTACGTCGGCGACGCTGGCTGAAACGCGCCTGACGCCGCGCACACCCGCTTCTGGGTCACTGCACCAGCCTCGCCCCGAAAGCGGGGGACATACCCCAACCAGCCTGCCGGACCACGGCAGCCGGTTGCCTTGCCCGCGCTTTCGCGGAATGATTGCACCGCGCCGTCCAACGCCACGGCGCGATCCATGGGAGTGAGCACGCCGGATCACCGGCCGGGCAGCTAGGGGCGCCCGGGCCGCTGCGACGTCGCCGCGCCCGCGCCCCGCCTCGGAAGGAGGCCGGTGGTGCAGGATCCGTCAGGGCAGGCGAGCGACCCCGCCTGCCTTTCGCTCTCCGAAGCCGCGGCCCTGGTCCGCGATCGAAGGCTCTCCCCCGTCGAACTGACGGCCGCGACCCTGGCGCGGATCGACCGGCTCGACCCCGGGCTGCATGCGCACATCACCCTGCTGCCGGACCAGGCCATGGCGGCCGCGCGCGCGGCGGAGGCGGAGATCGCCGCCGGCCGCTACCGCGGGCCGCTGCACGGCATCCCCTATGGGCTCAAGGACAACTACGACACCGCCGGCATCCTGACGACGGCGGCGTCGCGCGCGCTGCGCGACCGCGTCCCCGCCACCGACGCTACGCTGCATGCGCGGCTGCAGGCGGCTGGCGCCGTGCTGATCGGCAAGCACAATACCTGGGAATACGGCACCGGTACGGGGGAGTTGCAGGACGACCTGTTCCTCCCGCCGCCGAACAATGCCTGGAACCCGGCCTACTACACGGCGGGATCGTCCAACGGCACCGGCGCCGCGGTGGCGGCGGGCTTCTGCGCGCTGGGCATGGGCTCCGACACCGGCGGATCGGTGCGGCTGCCGGCGGCGGTGCAC
>JAIYAI010000824.1 GCA_027489135.1 Acetobacteraceae bacterium | reverse complement strand
CGGAGAGGGTATCCAGCACATCGCCCTCGGCACCGAGGACATCTTCGCCTCGGTCGAGGGCATGCGCGCGGGCGGCATCGCCTTCATGGACACGCCCGACACCTACTATGAGCTGCTGCCGATGCGCATGCCCGACCTCGGGCCCGAGGAGGTAGCGCGCCTGGCCCGCAACCGGATCCTGACCGATGGCGCGCCGACGCCGGAGGGCGGTCGGCTGCTGCAGATCTTCACCGGCACGGTGATCGGCCCGATTTTCTTCGAACTCATCCAGCGCAAGGGCGACCAGGGCTTCGGCGAGGGCAATTTCCGCGCGCTGTTCGAGAGCATCGAGCTCGACCAGATCCGCCGCGGCGTGCTCAAGCCCGCAGCGGAATAGCGGCCAGGCTCACGCGCGGCCGCGGGCCGCCGCGCCGCGGTCGTCGAGTGCGACCTGCTCGGCCCGCGCCGCAGCCCGCCCGGCGACGCGCCGACGCTCCTCGGCCAGCCGCTCGACCACGCGTTCGGCGGCGCGGGCCGCGCCCAGCACGGCGCGCGCGGCCTGCACCTCGCGCGCCGCGCCTTCGGCGAGATGCGCGGTCCGCGATCGTTCGGCGAGGCCGCGCACCACCCAGGCCCCAAATGCATCGGACTGTCCTACGGCCGCTTCCCTTGCGATGGCCGCCGCGGCGGCCTCCGCCCGGGCGTCGGCCGCGGCGCAGCGCGCGAGTCGCTCGGCCAGGATGCGCCTGGCTTGCTGTGTCTCCAGTCGCCGGAGCCGGGCGAGCACGGCGAGGGGGTCAGCCGCCGGCATCGCCGACCTCCAGCGCCGCCGCCAGCCGCGCGAAGCTCTCCGCTACCCCGCAGCGCGGCTCCGACTTGCCCTGGGCCAGCAACGACTCGATGCGCGGGGCCAGCGCAAGGGCTTCGTCCACCGCGGCGTCGGTCCCGCGGCGATAAGCGCCGAGCCGGACGAGATCGGCCATCTCCGCCGCGACCGAGAGGACGCCGCGCGCCCGGCGCACGAGCGCCCATTCGGCCTCGGCGAGGCACCCCGGCACCGTGCGCGACAGGCTGCGCAACACGTCGATCGCCGGGTAGCGACCGCCCTCGCCAATGCGGCGGTCCAGCACGACATGTCCATCCAGGATGCCGCGCACCGCATCGGCGACAGGTTCGTCATGGTCGTCCCCCTCGACCAGGACGGTGAAGAGGCCCGTGATCATCCCGACCTGGGCATCAGCCCTGGGGCCGGCACGCTCCAGCAGCCGGGGCAGGGCGGCGAAGACCGAGGGGGTATAGCCCCGCGTCGCCGGCGGTTCCCCGGCCGCCAGTCCGATCTCGCGCAAGGCCATGGCGAAGCGGGTCACGGTGTCGATCAGCAACAGCACGTGCAGGCCCTGGTCGGCGAAGTGCTCGGCCACGGCCATGGCGGCGAAGGCGGCATCGCGGCGCAGCAGGGGCGAGGCGTCCGAGGTCGCGCAGACCACGACGCTGCGCGCCATGCCGCCGGGGCCGAGATCGTCCTCGATGAACTCCCGGAGTTCGCGCCCGCGCTCGCCGACCAGGCCCAGCACCACAACGTCGCAGGCCGCATCGCGGGCAAGCATCCCCAGCAGCGAGGACTTGCCGACGCCCGAGGCGGCGAAGAGCCCGAGGCGCTGGCCCTGGCGGCAGGTGGCGAAGAGGTCGAGCGCCCGGACGCCGAGATCGAGCCGCGGACCGAGGCGGGCCCGCGTGCCTGGCGCCGGCGGGTCCGCGTGCAGCGGCATGAGGCGCGGCCCGGGCGGCAGGGGCCCCCGGCCGTCGATGGGGTGCCCCTGCGGGTCCACCACCCGGCCGAGCCACCCTGGTCCCACCGGGAGCGCAGGCCCCGCGGGAAGCAGACGAGCATGATCGCCGTATCCGAGACCGGCGGGCGAGCCGAACGGCATGGCCTCGGTCCGGTCGCCGTGCAGGGCGACGACCTCCGCCATGATGGGGTCTTTACCCCCCAGCGCGAGCCGATCGCCCAGCTTGGCCCAGGGCGATAGGCCAGAAATCGAAACCATGGCCGATTTTACTGAAATTGACCGCCCTGTGAGTGTGACCCGAGGCGCCATGCGGCATGCGGCCTCCGCAGCATGGAGACGGCCAAGCCATTGATCCACCATAAATTCATGCCTGTGCACGCTTCGATAATCTCTCTTTTAACGGTTTATCTCTAATCTTTATACACCATAACCGCTAATTTCCTCTTCAAAGCGCTCGTGTAGGTTGTATGCTTTGCTCGCCAGACGCGAATAAGGAGAAGCTCATGCGCGTACTTCTTGTCGAAGATGACATGACCACCGCCCGGGGCATCACCGCGATGCTCAAGGCCGCCGCGATCATCGCGGATACGGTCGACACGGGGGAGGAAGCCCTCGATCTGGCCAAGCTCTACGACTACGACATCGTGCTCCTGGATCTCGGGCTGCCGGACATGGAGGGGTACGAAGTGCTCCGCCGCCTGCGCGCTGCCCGCGTGGAGACACCGGTGCTGATCCTCTCGGGCTGGGGCAAGACCGCGGCCAAGATCCGGGGCTTCGGCGCCGGTGCCGACGACTT
>JAIYAI010000694.1 GCA_027489135.1 Acetobacteraceae bacterium | reverse complement strand
GAGGGAGGCGGGGTTCGCCATCACCTCCTCCGGCGTGCCCTGGGCCACCACGCGTCCGCCGCCGGCGCCGGCGGCGGGGCCGATATCCACCAGGTGGTCGGCGCTGCGGATCGCGTCCTCGTCATGCTCGACGACGAGCACGGTGTTGCCGAGATCCCGCAGGCGCCGCAGCGTCGTCAGCAGGCGCGCATTGTCGCGCTGGTGCAGGCCGATCGAGGGCTCGTCCAGCACGTAGAGCACGCCGGTCAGGCCCGATCCGATCTGCGACGCCAGGCGGATGCGCTGGCTTTCCCCGCCCGAGAGCGTCGCCGAGGATCGACCCAGCGAGAGGTAGTCGAGCCCGACATCGACCAGGAATTGCAGCCGTTCCTCGATCTCGCGCAGGATGCGGCGGGCGATCTCCTGGCGCTGCGGCGTCAGCGTCTCCATCACCCCGCCGAACCAGGCGCGGCACTTGCGGATGGAGAGGTCTGCGACCTCGCCGAGATGGCAGCCCGCCACCTTCACCGACAGCGCCTCGGGCTTCAGGCGGAAGCCGCGGCAGGCGGGGCAGGGGCGGTCGGCCTGGTAGCGGGAGAGATCCTCGCGGACCCAGGGATTGTCGGTCTCGCGGTAGCGGCGTTCCAGGTTGGGCAGCACGCCCTCGAAGGGCTTCTTCACGTCATAGGCGCGGAGGCCGTCCTTGTAGCGGAGGGTGACGACCTCCTCGCCGGTGCCGTGCAGGATCGCCTTGCGCACCGCGGCCGGCAGGTCCGACCAGGGCTCGGTCAGCTTCACCTTGAAGTGCCGCGCGAGACTCTCGAGCGTCTGGTCGTAGTAGGGCGACTGCGCCCCGGCCCAGGGCATGACGGCGCCGTCGGCGAGGCTGCGCATGTCGTCGGGCACGACCAGCATCGGGTCGAAGAAGGTCTCGGTTCCGAGGCCGTCGCATTTCGGGCAGGCGCCTTGCGGGCTGTTGAAGCTGAACAGCCGGGGCTCGATCTCCTCGATGGTGAAGCCGGAGACGGGGCAGGCGAATTTCGCGCTGAAGACGGTGCGGTCCTGCGTATCCGCGTTCTCCGCGTAGGCAATCCCTTCCGCCAGGGCGAGGGCGGTCTCGAAGCTGTCGGCCAGGCGGGGGGCGATGCCCTCCCGCACCACGATGCGGTCCACCACGACCTCGATGTCGTGCTTGAATTTCTTGTCGAGCTTCGGCGCCTCGGCGATCAGGTGCAGGGTGCCGTTGACCTTCACCCGCTCGAAGCCGCGGCGCTGCCATTCGGCGAGCTCCTTGCGGTACTCGCCCTTCTTGCCGCGGACCACCGGCGCCAGGATCAGCAGGCGCGTGCCCTCCTCCATCGCGAGCACGCGGTCGACCATCTGGCTGACCGTCTGCGCCTCGATCGGCAGGCCCGTCGCGGGGGAATAGGGCACGCCGACCCGCGCCCAGAGCAGGCGCATGTAGTCGTGGATCTCGGTGACGGTGCCGACGGTGGAGCGCGGGTTGTGGCTGGTGGTCTTCTGCTCGATGGAGATGGCCGGCGACAGGCCCTCGATGCTGTCCACATCGGGCTTCTGCATCAGTTGCAGGAACTGTCGGGCATAGGCCGAGAGGCTCTCGACGTAGCGGCGCTGGCCCTCGGCATAGATGGTGTCGAAGGCGAGGGAGGACTTCCCGCTGCCCGAGAGACCGGTGATGACCGTCAGCGTGCCGCGCGGGATGTCGAGATCGAGATCCTTGAGGTTGTGGGTGCGCGCGCCGCGGACGCGCAGCGCGCCGCCAAGCCCGGAGCGGGGGCCCTGGGAACCGTCCATCACTGCCTCTCCACGGGTCCCGGGCCGGGTCCCACAAGTTCTCATTGTGTTCTAGCACGCGATCCGCCATAAGGGGAGGGTCAAGTGGGGGCCCTGGACCCTCCTGCTTGGCCGGCGGCGCGGTGGCTCTGTGCACCCGTGGCAGCTAGTGTGCGAGTCCGGATTGAGAAGGCAGAGCCGTCATGGCGGGCAGCGTCAACAAGGTCATCCTGGTCGGCAACCTGGGCAAGGACCCGGAGGTCCGCAACGCCCAGGACGGCACCAAGATCGTGAACATGACCCTCGCCACGAGCGAGACCTGGAACGACCGGGCCAGCGGGGAGCGCAAGGAGCGCACCGAATGGCACCGGGTGGTCATCTTCAACGACCGGATCGCCGACGTGGCGGAGCGCTACCTGAAGAAGGGCGCCAAGGTCTATGTCGAAGGCGCGCTGCAGACCCGGAAGTGGACCGACAAGGACGGGCAGGAGCGCTACACGACCGAGGTCGTGATCGGCCGCTTCAACGGCAACCTCACCATGCTCTCCGGCCGCGGCGAAGGCGGCGGCGACGAGATGGGCGCTGGGGGAGGCGGCTATGAGGATCGCGGCGGCGGTGGCGGCCGGTCCTATGGCGGCGGCGGCGGTGGCGGCCGTGGTGCCCCCTCGGGCGGCGGCGGCGGTCGGTCCGGCGGCGGGTGGGACAAGCCGAAGGGCGGCTCCGATCTCGACGACGACATCCCGTTCTGACCCGCGGCGCGGGCCGGGGATTTTGTCCGGCGCGTCGGGCAAGGCCTTGAGTCGACGCGGAATGCGCCGCGTCACGCTGCCCGGGGGCGGTCCGGCCGATTTGTCCGGCAGGTCGGACAGGCCGTTGATTTGGCAGGAAAGCCGCGCGGGCCTCAGCCCATCCCGGCGACCGGCCGGTCCCAGTCCGGCGCGGTGAACCAGGCCTCGAAGGCGGCGAAGGTGGCCGCGGCGCCGCGCAGCATGCCGGCGCCGCTCTCCGGGGAGCTGCCGCAGCGCTCCACCGCCAGGCAGAACCCGGCCCACATCTCTCCGTGCCGCGCCCCGTGGCCGAGTAGGAAGCTGCGCCCGAAGACGCCGGGACCGAGCAGGCCTTCGAGGCCGCGCGCCAGGACCCGCCCGCCGAGCGTCGCCCCTTCCGTCACGTAGAGCCGCCCCATCGCCTCCGCTGCGGAGCCGAGACGCGGCAGCGGCGCCACCGCCACGCCGAGCGACGGCGCGCTGAGCGCCAGGAGATCCCGGCACAGCAGCCCACTGCGTCGCCGCTCCGCGAGGTCGATGCCGAAGCGGGCGAGGGAGGGCGCCGCGACCAGGGAGGCCTCGACGGCAAGATGGAAGCCG
>JAIYAI010000163.1 GCA_027489135.1 Acetobacteraceae bacterium | reverse complement strand
GCCTGTTCTCATCCAGAAAGCTTGCAGCAGTCTACCCGTTCAGGGAATCCTCTGAATGGGGCAGTCCACTAGGTTCCGTTTGGATGGGCCAGCGTGGAGCCAGTGCATTATGTCCTGCAGCAACTCGCGGGCGATGGTTGGCGGCGAACGACTCGGCGCGTCATGGTAGATCGCCGCCACGAAAATCAAACGGAGGACGCGGCGGATGGTGGCGGTGATCGGCATGGAGCCGCCGTCGAACGCGATCTCATCACGCGTGACCCAGTAGTGGCCGGGTACGAGTTCGATGGGCATCCGCACGGTCAGCGGCTCCCGTCGCGGCGCCGCTTCGTCTCGGCTGGCAGCGAGCCAGCGCTCATAGTACTACTGTGTCACAAGAAGCTTGCCCGATTCGTCATCGCTTTCGTACGGATGGAGATTCAGACGCACTGAGGCGGTGCATGTCTCTCTCATCCTGGTCGGGCGGCAGTGGATCGCGATTTTCAGCCTATGTCGAGGCGCTCGGGGACGCGCTTGGGCATGCTGATTGGGTCGCTCCGGCTCAGCAGTATTGCGCTGGGCTCCTGCTGCGTAAGCGTCCGCCATCGACTGCCTTGCGGCGCGGTGCGCTGATCGGCTGACCTGCCTGGCTGCTGGGTGGAACGGAAATCCGCTGTCGCCCTTAAGCCTAGGGGTAAGGTCGTTGCCGGACGGTCGGTTGGACGAGGTGATCAGCGTGGTGGCGCGTCGTCGTCGCTGGACGCTGGAGCAGAAGCTGGCGCTGGTCGAGGAGGTATCGCGGCCCGGCTCATCGGTCGCGGCGGTGGCCGATCGGCAGGGCGTAAGCCGGAGCCTGCTGTTCGAATGGCGTCGCCAGATCCGTGAGGGGACGATGCCGGGCGTGGTGCGCGCAGATGCGGCCCCGGCGCTGGTGCCGGTCCGCATCGTGGAGGACGCGCCACCGAAGGAGAAGCCACGCCAGCCGATGCCGTCGCGCCGATCTGCCGAGCGCGCGGGCAAGTCGGCTGCAATGGTTGAGGTGGTGCTGCGGAACGGCCGCATGCTGCGGGTATCCGAGGCGATCGCGCCGGAGGTACTGGATCGGCTGGCGGCGGTGCTGGAGGGCTGATGCTGGCGCTGAATGCCGGGATGCGCGTGCACCTCGCGCTCGGCGCGACAGACATGCGCAAGGGCTTCGACGGGTTGGCGGCGCAGGTGCAGACCGCGCTGAAGGCGGACCCGTTCTCCGGCCACCTATTCCTGTTCCGCGGCAAGCGGGGCGATCTGCTGAAGGCGTTGTGGTGGGACGGCCAGGGCCTGGTGCTGCTGGCCAAGCGCCTGGAGAAGGGCCGGTTCATCTGGCCGACGATCGCGCGCGAGGGCGTGGTGACGCTGACGACGGCGCAGTTGGCGATGCTGCTGGAAGGCCTGGACTGGCGCACGCCGACGCCGAGCTGGAAGCCCGAGATCGCGGTGTAGGCCCTTGCGCCGACGCGGCGACATCTGGGACGATTCCGGCGTGACGCCGCACGCCGACAGCGCACTGCCCGAGGATCCCGCCGCCCTGATGGCGATGATCGCGGCGCTGCGCGGGGAGCTGGCCGAAGAGCGCACGGCCCGTCGCATCGCGGAGCTCGGCCTGCAGGCCAAGACGCTTGAGGCGGAGCGGCTGCGTGTGCAGATCGCGCGCCTCCGGCACGAGCGGTTCGGCCGATCGTCGGAGCGGCTGACGGGCGAGGTCGAGCAGTTAGAGTTTCGGCTCGACGAGGTGCTGGCCGACATCGCCGCATCGGGTGGCACAGACGACGCCGAGGACGAGGCGGCCAGCGCCAAGGCGCCGGAGGAGAAGGCGCGGCGGCCGCGGCCGCAAGCCGCTGCCGGACAGCCTGCCGCGGCGGAATGTCGAGCACCTGCCCGCCGAGGGCTGCGCCTGCGGTGGCGTGCTGCGCAAGGTGGGTGAGGACGTGACGGAGATCCTCGAATACCGCCCCGGCCGGTTCGAGGTCGTGCGCCACGTCCGGCCCGCATTCTCGTGCCGGACCTGCGAGGCGATGACGCAGGCGCCGATGCCCTCGCTGCCGATCGAGCGCGGCAGGCCGGGCCCCGGGCTGCTGGCCCATGTGCTGGTCTCGAAGTACTGCGACCACCTCCCGCTCTACAGGCAGTCGGAGATCTACGCCCGCGACGGGCTGGATCTGCCGCGCGGGCTGCTGGCGGGCTGGGTCGGCAGGTCGGCCGCGCTGGCCGAGCCCATGGCCGCGTTCATCGGTCGTCACGCCCTGGCCGGGCCACGGGTGCATGCCGACGACACGCCCATGCCGATGCTCTCACCCGGCCGCGGCAGGACGCAGGCGGCGCGGTTCTGGGCCTATCTGCGAGACGATCGACCGTTCGGCGGGCGCGATCCGCCCGCGGTGCTCTACGAGTTCACGCCGGACCGGAAGGGCGAGCACCCACAACGGCGCCTGAGCGACTTCAAGGGCATCCTGCAGGCCGACGCCTACGCCGGGTTCAACGCGCTCTACGAGAGCGGCAGGATCGTCGAGGCGGCATGCTGGACGCATGCGCGGCGCTACTTCCACGATGAGCTGCTAGCGAACGGCAGCCCGCTGGTGCGCGAGGCCATCGAGCGTATGCAGCCGCTGTTCACCATCGAGGCCGAGATCCACGGCCAGCCGCCGGAGGCGCGCCTTGCCGCACGCCAGGCCCGCTCGGCGCCGATCATGGCCGACCTGCACACCTGGCTGGAGGCGATGCTGCGGCGGATCTCCGGCAAGTCGGACCTGGCGAAGGCGATCCGCTACACGCTGGCGCAATGGGGCGCGCTGACGACGGTGCTGCGCGACGGCCGCGCCTGCCTGCACAACAACGCCGCCGAGCGGCGGATGCGTCCGCTCGCGCTGGGGCGGAAGAACTGCCTGTTCGCCGGATCACCCGAGGGCGGCAGGCGCGCGGCGATCATCTACACCCTGGTCGGCACCGCGGAAATGAATGGCTGGGACCCGCAGGCGTATCTGCGCGCGCTCCTGGACCGCATCGCCGACCACCCCATCAACCGCATCGGCGATCTCGCCCCGTGGAACCTGCGGCCCGACGCCGCCTGAGCCGCGTCACACCGCCGACGCCGTAGCCGTCGGTGCACGCTTACCCTGCTGCCTGGCGACCGCAAGAGCATCGAGCCGATAGCGGCCCGGGTCGAGCCTGGCCGGGTTCAAGCGACGCACCAGTCGCTCCACCACCTCATCGCCAAAGCCGACTGGTCCGATGCGGCGGTGCTTGCCGTGGTCCGTGCCCGCGTGCTGCCCGCGATCCAGCAGCTCGCGCCGATCCAGGCCTGGATCATCGACGATGCCGGCTTCCCGAAAAAGGGCACGCACTCGGTCGGCGTCGCGCGGCAATACTGCGGTCAACTCGGCAAGCAGGACAATTGTCAGGTCGCGGTCAGCCTCTCGGTCGCCAACGAGCACGCCAGCCTGCCGGTGGCTTGGCGTCTCTACCTGCCGCCGTCCTGGGCCGAGGATGCAGCCCGACGCAGCAAGGCCGGCGTGCCGGAGGCGCTGCCCTTCGCCACCAAGCCGCAGATCGCGCTTGCGCAGATCCGCGCCGCAAAGGCCGACGGCATCCCACTCGGCGTCGTACTGGCCGACGCCGGCTACGGCGTGGATACTGGCTTCCGGGAGGGCATCACCGCACTCGGGCTGACTTATGTCGTTGGCATCCAATCCTCCGCCAGCCTCTGGCCGCCGGGCCAGGCGCCCCTACCGGTCAAACCCCGCGGCGGGCGAGGCCGACCCTCGACCCGCGTCAGGCGCAGCGCAGACCACAAGCCTGTCTCCGTGAAGGAGCTTGCTGCAGCACTGCCTGACACCGCCTGGCGTCGAGTGACCTGGCGCGAGGGCACGAATGCGCCGCTCGCGTCCCGCTTTGCCACCGTTCGTGTCCGCCCAGCCCATCGTGACTCCAAGGCCGCCACGCCGCGCGCCGAGGAATGGTGCCTGATCGAATGGCCGGTCGGTGTGGCCGAGCTGAGCAAGTTCTGGCTATCCACGCTGCCAGCCACCACCAGTCGCACGAAGCTCGTCCGCCACGCCATGCTGCGCTGGCGGGTCGAGCGCGACTATCAGGAACTGAAACAGGAAATCGGTCTCGGCCACTACGAGGGCCGCGGCTGGAGGGGATTCCACCACCACGCCACCCTCTGCATCGCAGCCTACGGATTTCTGGTCGCCGAACGGGCGACGATTCCCCCCTCAGCCCGACGCACCACGCCATGCTTCTCGGCGCCTGCCGTTCCCGCAACTTGGCGACCGCGGGGAGCCCCCGATCAGGCCTGAGCGGCACGTCACCAACTCCATCGCCACCATGCGAGCCATCATCGAGACCGCATTGGCGCGCCGATTACCGCGATGCCCCTGCTGTAAACGATTCACGCAGCCCTTCAATCTTATGACACAGTAGTATTAGGCCCCTCACGCAATGACAACTATACTCGCGCCGGAGAAGCCGACCGCGCCGATCAGCGTGAAAAGGATCTCCGCGTCGCTGCCGCCACTCCCATCGGCGTCCCAGGCCAGTGTCTGGGCCGCCGTGTTGAAGACGAATTGTCCGGTTCCTGCCGCCGCCGTGGACAGGCCTGTCGCGTTCTCGACGTACTGGACGGTGGCGACAAGGTTCACGCCCGGAGCGAGGCCACCACCGAACCCCGCAGCGGAAACTTCGACCCGGTCTATCGCACGGAATTGACCGATCAGGTCGCCGCCTTCGGCGGCAAACGCATACCGGAACGCATCGGCGCCACCCTGCCCTAACAGGGAGTCCTGGCCCATGCCGCCGGTCAGAGTATCATTATTAAGGTCGCCTATCATGGTATCGGCGCCGCCTGCACCCCTCAGGACATCATCACCCGTGCCGCCGGCAATGCGATCGGCTCTGGCCGTACCGTCCACAATGATGGCGTTGCCTGCACCGGGCACGACATCGACCTGATCGACGACGACAACGGCCAAGTCTCTGCTAGACGTGGTCAGACCGTCGGTTGCAGCGATCGTAAGCTCGTAGACATTGTTCGGTCCGGCATCACCCGGCGCTTCGAAATCGGGTGGCGCCTTGAAGGTGATGACGCCCGTCCGTGCAACGATGTTGAACAGCGCCGCGTCGACGCCACTCAAGCTGTAGGTCAGCCTGGTGGCAACGAAGTCGCCGCTGAGGTCGGCCCGGTAAACGGCGCCGGCGGCACCTTCGAAGAAGGCTACTGTCTCAACGAAGGCCGGAGTCTCGTTCACGTCGGTGACGGTAATGGCGACCGCCTGGCTCGCCGTCAGGCTGCCGTCGGAGCCCGTGACGATGAAATCGTAGAAGTTGTTCGTCCCGGCATCCCTCGGTGTCTCGAAATCCGGTGCCGTCTTGAAGGTCACCACGCCGGTGCTGGCGTTGATGTTGAACAGCGCCGCATCGATACCGCTGAGGCCGTAGGTCAGCGTGGCGCCCGCGTCCGGATCGGTCGCCGTCGCCTGATAGGCCACGCCCGTGCCGTTCTCGGCGAAGCTCGCCGTCGCTCCGGAGGTGATCACCGGCGCCTCATTCACGTCCGTCACCATTATCACCACCAACTGGCTCGCCGTCAGGGTGCCGTCGGAAGCCGTCACGGTGATGTCATAGACGTTGTTGGATCCGTTGTCGGCCGGCGCCTCGAAATTCGGCGCCGTCTTGAAGGTCACCACGCCGGTGCTGGCGTTGATGTTGAACAGCGCCGCATCGGTACCGCTGAGGCCGTAGGTCAGCGTGGTGCCCGCATCCGGATCGGTCGCCGTCGCTTGGTAGGCCACGCCCGTGCGGTTCTCAACGACGCTTGCCGTCGCTCCGGAGGTGATCACCGGCGCCTCATTCACGTCCGTCACCATGATTGCCACCAACTGGCTCGCCGCTAGGGTGCCGTCTGAAGCCGTCACGGTGATGTCATAGACGTCGTTGGACCCGTTGTCGGCCGGCGCCTCGAAATTCGGCGCCGTCTTGAAGGTCACCGCGCCGGTGCCGGCGTTGATGTTGAACAGCCCGGCATCGTTGCCACTCAGGCTGTAAGTCAGCGTGGTGCCGGCATCCGGATCGGTCGCCGTCGCCTGGTAGGCCACGCCCGTGCCGTTTTCGGCGAAGTTCGCGGTGGTGCCGGACGTCACAAGTGGCTTTTCGTTGACGTTGGTAACGGTGATCGCGACCGCTTTATTGCCGGTCAACGTGCCGTCGGAGGCGGTGACGGTGATGTCGTAGACGTTGTTGGCACCATTGTCGGCCGGCGCCTCAAAATTCGGTGCCGTCTTGAAGGTCACCGCGCCGGTGCTGGCGTTGATGTTGAACAGCGCCGCATCGGTACCGCTGAGGCCGTAGGTCAGCGTGGTTCCGGAGTCTGGGTCCGT
>JAIYAI010000274.1 GCA_027489135.1 Acetobacteraceae bacterium | reverse complement strand
TGGATCGGCTACGGCACCGCCGACATCGGTGCGATCCTCGCCGCCGCGCGGGACGGGACCGCCCCGGCCTCGGCCATCGCGGCGACGGTGCTGCTGGCGCTCGCGGCCCTGCTAAAGTCCGCGCAGTTCCCCACCCACGGCTGGCTCACCGAGGTGATGGAGGCGCCGACCCCCGTCTCCGCCCTGCTGCACGCGGGCGTGATCAACGCCGGCGGCTTCCTGCTGATCCGCTTCGCCGACGTGATGCTGCTCTCGCCGGGCGTGCTGGCGGTGCTGGTGATGGTCGGCGGGTTCACCGCGCTGTTCGGCGGGCTCGTCATGCTGACCCAGCCCGCGGTGAAGACGGCGCTGGCCTGGTCCACCATCGCGCAGATGGGCTTCATGATCCTGCAGTGCGGCCTGGCGCTGTTTCCGCTGGCGCTGCTGCACATCGTGGCGCACTCGCTCTACAAGGCGCACGCCTTCCTCGCCTCCGGCACGGCGGTCGAGAAGGTCGCGCGGATCCGCCGGCCCGGGCCGGTCGCGGTGCCGAATGCCAGGGCGGTCGGCCGGGCCTTCCTCGCGGCGCTGGCGCTCTACGGCATCATCGGCGCCGCCTTCGGCTTCGGCGACAAGTCGCCCCAGGTCATCGCGCTCGGCGCCATCCTGGTGCTCGGCGTCGCCTACCTGCTGGCGCAGGGCTTCGCCGATGCCGCGCCGGGGCCGCTGACGCAGCGCACCTCCATCGCCGCCGCCGCCGCCGCGATCGGCTACTTCGCCCTGCAGCGCATCGCGGAGGCGCTGACCGCCGGCGTCCTGCCCCCCACGCCCTCGGCCAGCGCGCTGGAATGGGTGCTGATCGCCGTCGCCGTGCTCAGCTTCGGCCTGACCGCCTTCGCCCAGGCGACCTTCCCGCTCTGGGCGCAACACCCGGCGGCGGCGGGGCTGCGCGTGCACCTGGCCAATGGCCTCTACGTCAATGCCCTGACCGACCGCCTGCTGCGCGGCTGGTCCGTGCGCAACGCCTGAGCGGGAGGACGCACCCATGCCCTTCGACACGCACCAGATGCCCCCCGCCGGCCCCGCCCTGACGGCTGCCATCGAGGCCGCGCTGCGCGCCATCCCGCCGGCCTGGCCGCTCGCCGCCACGGTCGCGGTGAACCCCTTCCTCGGCCAGACCGGGGAGGACCTCGCCACCACCGCGGCGCGCCTCAGGCGCACGGGCGGGATCCGCGTGACGATGCCCCGCGCCTGGTATGCGGCACGGATCGCGGATGGCCGGATCACCGAGGGTGAACTCGCCGCCGCGCTGGCGGCCGCGCCCATGGCGCAGCGCCCGGCCGACGTCGGGGCGCTCCGGGCCGCGCTGGCCGCGCCCGGGCCCGCGCCCGTCGGCCTGCCCACTATCGCCGATCTCGCGGCGGAAGCGACGGGCACGGACTGGCCCGCGATCATCGCCGAGCGGCTCGGCGCCTTCGCCGCCTCCTGGTTCGACGAGGGCCAGGCGCTCTGGCCGGCGCCGCGGCGGGGCTCGCTCTATGCCTCCTGGCGGGCGACCGCGCTGCGCGACCTGACGCCGGAGATCCTCGGCCTCGGCGGCTTCTGCGCCCATGTCGCGGCGGCGCCCGAGGTTGCCGGCATGGCCGCGGCGCGCGCCGTCGCCGCGCTCGGTGCGCCGGAGGAGGCGCTCGAGACCCTGCTGCATCGGCTGCTGATGACCCTCGGCGGCTGGGCGCAGCTGGCCCGGCAGAAGCTGTTCGAGGCCGAGCGCGACGGCGGCACCGACAGCACCCTCGCGGAACTGCTGGCGATCCGCCTGGTGTGGGAGGAGGCGCTGTTCGCCCACCACGGCGCCGCCATCGGCGACCGCTGGCACGGCGTGCTGGCCGCGCATGCCGAACCCGTGGTCCCGACGGCCGACGACGCCATCGACGCCATCCTGCAGGAGGCCACGGAGCGCGCGGCGCAGCGCGGCATCCTGGGCAGCATCGTCGCACCCGCCGCGCCGGCGCCCGACCGCCCGGCGCTGCAGGCCGCCTTCTGCATCGACGTCCGCTCCGAGGTCTTCCGCCGCGCGCTGGAGACGATCGATCCCGGCATCCGCACCCAGGGCTTCGCCGGCTTCTTCGGCCTGACGGCAGCCCACCGCGCCTTCGCTTCGGACGTGGTGGAGCACCGGCTGCCGGTGCTGCTGCGGCCCGGGCTGATGACCTGCACGGCGGTCGAGGGCGATGCCGCGGACCGGCAGGCGCGCATCGACGCGCGGGCGAAGCGCGCCTGGGGCCGCTTCAGCCAGGCCGCCGTCTCCTCCTTCGCCTTCGTCGAATCGGCGGGGCTGCTGCACGCCTGGTCGCTGCTGCGCGACGCGCTCGGGCTGAAGGGGGCCGCCGCCGCGGCGGAACCCACGCCGCACAGCGTCTCCGCGCTTCCGCTGGCCGACCGGATCGCCACGGCCGAGGCGGTGCTGCGTGCGATGTCCATGACCGGTGGCTTCGCGCCGCTGGTGCTGCTGGCCGGCCACGGCGCCAACGTGGTGAACAATCCGCATGCCAGCGCGCTGCATTGCGGCGCCTGCGGCGGCCACCAGGGCGATGTCAGCGCGCGGCTGCTGGCGGCGCTGCTGAACGATGCCGAGGTGCGCGCCGGCCTCGCGCCGCGCGGCATCGCCATCCCGGCCGACACCCTGTTCCTGGACGGGCTGCACGACACGACGACGGATGCGGTCACGCTCTACGCCGCCGACCATCCCGCCGGCACGCACGCCGCGCAGATCCGCCAGGCCGAGGGCTGGCTCGCCCGCGCCGGTGCCCTGGCCCGGGCGGAGCGGGCGCTGCGCCTGCCGCGCGCGGGCTCGGCCGATGCCGTGGCGGCGCGGGCGCGGGACTGGTCGGAGACCCGGCCGGAATGGGGCCTCGCCGGATGCCGCGCCTTCGTCGCCGCGCCCCGGGCCGCGACGCAGGGCCGGGACCTCGGCGGCCGCGCCTTCCTGCACGACTACGCCTGGCGCGCCGACGAGGGCTTCCGGGTGCTGGAGCTGATCCTGACCGCCCCCGTCGTCGTCGCCAGCTGGATCAGCCTGCAATACTACGGCTCGGTCGTTGCGCCGGAGGCCTTCGGCGGCGGCAACAAGCTGCTGCACAACGTCACCGGCGGCATCGGCGTGGTCGAGGGCAATGGCGGCGCGCTGCGGCCCGGCCTGCCCTGGCAGTCCGTGCATGACGGCACGGACCTGGCACATGAGCCG
>JAIYAI010000093.1 GCA_027489135.1 Acetobacteraceae bacterium | reverse complement strand
GCTGACCCGGGCGATGATCAGCCCCGGGTTCACGGCGTGCAGGTCGTCCGGCCCGAGGCCGATGCGTTCCAGGTAGCCGGGGCGGAAATTCTCGACCAGCGCGTCGGCCCGCGCGGCGAGCTTCAGGATGCGCTCCTTGCCCTCGGCACTCTTGAGGTCGAGGGTGACGGAGAGCTTGTTGCGGCCATGCACGCTGAACCAGACGGCATGGCCCGTCACTTGGCTGCCCCAGCCGCGCACCGGGTCGCCCTCGGGCGGCTCGACCTTGATCACCTCGGCTCCCAAGTCCGCCAGCAGGCGGGTGGCGAAGGGAGCGGCGATGTAGTGACCGAGTTCCAGGATCTTCAGGCCGGTCAGCGGCAGGGTCATGCGCGGGGTTCCTGCCCGCCGGGCGTGCGGCGGGATGGGCCTTCCTAGCCCTCCGCGCTGTCCGGGCAAATCGCCGGATTCGGGGTAACGAATCCTCAATCATTCCGAGATAATATCAAATCAGGGCCCACCACTTCGGCCCTGTCTCTCCCGAATGCGCCGGACTTGCAGCGGCGCCACCTTGCGGGGGTGGCCCCTCATGGGCCGCCCCCGGCTTTTTTCCGGGGTCTTGCGGCCCGTGCCGGGACGGGTTCCGCCCCGCGCCCGCGCCGGGCATGATCCCCGGGCCAGACCCAGCCCGGACCCACCCCGCCATGAGCAACGAAACCCTCGCCCTCGCCGCCGGCCTTGCCCGCGCCTGGGCCGACCACCGCGCCGATGTCGAGGAGGCGATCGCCGCCGCGCAGAAGATGCGCGCCAGCTTCGCCCGCCCGACCGGGCCGGAGGCCGAGCCCATGCCCGCCTACGCCGCTCCCGTCGCGCAGGAGAAGGGCCGATGACCGCGCCGCACGCTCTCTCGCTGGCCGAGGCCGCGGCGCTGATCGCCGCCCGCAGGCTCTCGCCCGTCGAGCTGCTGCAGGACTGCCTCGCCCGCATCGATGCCGTCGACACCAGGCTGAACGCCTTCATCAAGGTGACGGCGGAGGAAGCGATGGCCGGCGCCCGCGCGGCGGAGGCCGAGATCGCCGCGAACGGGGGCCCGCGCTCGCCGCTGCACGGCATCCCGGTCGGGCTGAAGGACATCATCGACCTCGCCGGCCATGCCTCGACCTGCCATTCGAAGCTCTGCCTGGATCGCGTGGCCAAGGAGGACGCGCATGTCGTGGCGCGGCTACGCGCGGCCGGCGCGGTCTTCCCGGGCAAGCTCTCGACGCATGAGTTCGCCATCGGCGGGCCGGCCTTCGACCTGCCCTTCCCGCCGGCCCGCAACCCCTGGAACCCGGCGCACCACCCGGGCGGCTCCTCCTCGGGGTCCGGCAGCGCGGTCGGCGCGCGGATGCTCCCCGCCGCGCTGGGCACGGATACCGGGGGCTCGGTGCGGCATCCGGCCAGCCATTGCGGCCTCGCCGGCCTCAAGCCGACCTATGGCCTGGTGTCGCGGCGCGGGGTCTTCCCGCTCTCCTTCACGCTCGACCACGTCGGGCCGATGACCCGGACGGTGCGGGACAACGCCATCCTGCTGAACGCCATGGCCGGGCATGATCCGCTCGACCCCGGCAGCGCGCCGCACGCGCCGGAGGATTACACGCGCGACCTGCACAAGGGGCTGAAGGGCCTGACCATCGGCTTCGTCCGCCACTTCCACGAGCAGGACACCCCGGCTTCCCCCGACGTCGCGGCAGCGCTCGAGGCCGCGGCCAAGCTGCTGGCGGCGGAGGGTGCGACGGTCAGGACCGTCACCCTGCCGAAGCTGACCGAGTTCGGCGGGGTCAACCGCATGATCCTGCTGCCCGAGGCCTGCGCGATCCACGAGCCCTGGCTGCGCGAGCGGCCCGGCGACTACGCCGCGCTCACCCGCAAGCGCCTGCTGCCGGGCATGTTCCTCTCGGGCTCGGACTACGTGCAGGCGCAGCGCCGCCGGCGCGACCTGGTCGCGGCCGTGGAGGCGGCGTTCCAGGATGTCGACCTGCTGCTTTGCGCGAGTTCCATGGACGTGGCGTGCAGGATCGACGACCCGGAAGCGGTGGAACTGACCTACCCGCGCCAGGCGCGCACGCCCTTCAACGTCACCGGCCACCCGGCGCTGAGCGTGATGTGCGGGCGCAGCACGGCGGAAGGGCTGCCGATCGGCATGCAGATCGTCGGCCCGTCCTTCTCGGAGGCGCTGATCTACCGCGCCGCGGCGGCCTATGAGCGGGCCGCGCCCTGGGCCGCGATGGCGCCGGACCTCGGCTGAGCCGGATCGCCCGCCCACCGATCCTGGTGGCGGGCGTCAGCAGGCCATGACGCGGGTCACCACACCCTGAAACAGGGCGGCCGTCATGGCGGCCAGCCAGTGTCCTGCCCGCGCACGGGGCGGATCGGCAGGCCACTGGAAAGAGGGGCTGGTGGCCCGCGGACGAACGCCGCGGGACCTCGGCCTCGGGACACCAGGGCCGGGGCAGGGTCGAACCGGCCCTGGTCGTTCGTCCGCGTCGCCGCGGCGCATGGACGTTCAGCGCTGTGGCGGGAAAGCCTGCATGCGGCCCGTCAGCGGGCCGCCCACCACCCGGCCAGGAAGCGCGATCCGCGTGCGACCAGGGCGCGCAGCGGCGCAGGAACAGCGCTGCCACGGCGCGCCGGCGCGGGCGCCCCGGCCAGCCGCTCGAGCAGCAACTCCGGCCCGCAGGGCAGGCCGGTCATCGGGTCGCGGTAGCGCGGGTAGAGGATCAGCGCCCCCGCCACCAGCGCATCGAGGCTCAGCGCACGGCCGCGTCCCGGCGGCGGGTCGTGGTCCTCGGTCAGCCCCCAGCCGGCATAGAAGGGCCGCCCCCAGGTCGCGACCTGCCGGCCGCGCAGCAGCGCCTCGAACCCGGCCAGCGAGGCGATGCTGTGCACCGCATCGACCTGCGCGTAGAGCGGCCCGATCGGCATGTCGCGCAGCACGCGGTCCGCGTGACGCAATGCCTCGGCCTCCGGCACCGCGCCGCGGCGCATGCCGCTTTCCACGTCGGGATGCGGCTTGAACAGGATGCAGGCATCGGGCTCGGCCGCGCGAACGGCGCGCAGCAGGGCCAGGTTGCCGCGGAGGCGCGAGCCTCCCCGCAGCATCGCCGCATCGTCCTCCACCTGACCCGCCACCAGGATCACGCGCCGGTCGCGCGGCAGGTCCCGCAGCGGCACGCCCGAACGTTCGATCCGGTCGGCGATATAGTCCGCGCGAATGCGGAGGGTCATCGCCGCCCACTTCGTCTCGATCTGCTTCCATTCCATGGTGTCATCCTTTCCGGTCATGGCAGTGCCCAGAACGAAGACGTTCCGGTCCTGGGCTGGCGGGGCCAGCCTCTTCCGTCGCGTCTGTCTTCAAGGTGCAAAGAGTGGCTGAAACAAACCGGGCAAGGCCCTGTCCGGGCCCTGCACCATCCGCATGAATTCACTGAGTATCGACCGAGGCCGCCGCCAACGCTGCCCTTGCAGCCGGGCCCGGTCCCGTCACTTTCGGCAGCATAGCACGGACCCCGCCGCCAGAGGTATCGGAATGCGAAGCCTTCAAGGGGCCTGAGGCGAATTCCTGCCGCGCAATCGCCTTCTGTGCGACCGCAGCGC
>JAIYAI010000701.1 GCA_027489135.1 Acetobacteraceae bacterium | reverse complement strand
GTCGTCACCGGCAGGTCGAGCCGCCGCAGGGTCTCCAACTCCGCCCAGGAATGCGCGAAGCCGCCATCGCCGCAGAGGCACACCACGCGGCCCTTCGAACCCATCTCCTGCAAGGCGACCTGCGCGCCGATCGCCATGGGCAGGCCCCAGCCGAGGCCCGCGATCCCGCGCGGTGTCAGGAAGCGCTGCCCCGCGCGCTTCGCCGTCAGATAGTTGGCGATCCAGATCGAGGAATAGGAGGCATCGGCCACCACCACGTCCTCGGGACCGATCAGCCGGTCGAGTTCCGCCATCACGCGCTCGGGCCGGCAGAGCACCGGCGTCTCGCGGCTGAGCAGCCCCTGCATGGTCCTGTGCCAGGCCCCGACGGAGGCGGCGATCTCGGCCTCCACGGCGGGCCGCGCCGCGTCGCGGCGGGAGAGGTCGCGGACCTTCAGCGCCTCGGCCAAGGCGCCCAGGGTCAGCTTGGCGTCGCCGAGCAGGCGCTGGCTCTCGTAGTTGCGGCCGATCTCCATCGGATCGGTGTCCAGGTGGATGAAGCGCGTGCCCGCCTTGAACAGCTTCCAGCTATCGGTGCCGTTCTGGTTGGTGCGCGTGCCGACCAGCAGCACCACATCCGCGCGGTCGACCATGGGCCGCAGCGCATGGGTGCGGGTCCCCTGCCCCATCACGTAGCCGACGAGGCCGAGGGTCAGCGGATGCGTCTCGTCCGCCGCGCCCTTGCCCATGACGGTGGTGGCGACGGGCAGGTGCGCGATGTCCTGCAGCGCGCGGATCTCCGCCATCGCGCCCGACATCAGCGCGCCGCCGCCCACCACCACCAAGGGGTGCTCCGCCGCCGCCAGAGCATCCGCGGCGGCCGCGATGGCGGCGGGGTCGGCCAGCGTCCGGTCCAGCGGCGCGGTGCCGAGCGACATGACGCGCGGCTGCAGCAGCGCGGCGCGCTTCGCCGCGGTCTCGGTCAGCAGGTCGGCCGGCGCCAGCAGCACGGCGGGGCCGGGCCGGCCGGAGGCCGCGGCGGTGAAGGCCATGTCGACATAGTCGTCGAGCCGGTCGGCCCGCTCGATCCGCCGCACCCATTTCGCCACGGGGGCGAACATCGCCAGGTGGTCGAGTTCCTGGAAGGCGTTGCGATCGAAGGCGTCGCGCGTGACCTCCCGCACCCGGGCGACAACGCGGCTGGAGGCCGTCAGCGCCTCGGCCAGCGGCGCCACCAGGAGGGTCGCGGCCGGGCCGTTCTGCGCGGTGACGATGCCGACCTTGCGGGAGATCCGGGCATAGCCGTCCGCCATCGCGCCGCCGGCATTCTCCTGCCGGTAGGGCTTCTGCTCGATGCCGACATGCGGGCAGGCGAGGTGGAAGGCGCTGGGCAGGGACTGGCCGAAGGTCAGGGTCACGCCGTGGCGGCGGAACCCTTCCGCGAGGCGCAGCGCGACCGTGGCGTTGCCGCCCGCGCTGGTGGCGGTGGACCTGGCATCATCGAAGACCGGCATGGCGCATCCTTCCCTTGGGCGCGCAGCCTATCACCGGCGGCGGCGGGGGAAAGCCACCCCGGCGGCGCATCGAACCGACGACGCAACCGCCCGGCGTCCCCGGCGTTCCACCGCATGTCGCAACCATCAGGACAAGACATGCATCGCTTTCGCCTCGGCCTGCTGACCCTTCTCATCGGCGCCGCCCCCATCCTCATGGCCTGCGAGAAGGAGGGGCCGGCGGAGCGCGCGGGCCGCTCCGTCGACCGCGCCGCGCAGTCCCTGCGCGACACGGTCGATCCACCGAGCGGCCCGGCGGAGCGCGTCGGGCGCGCGGTGGATCGCGCCACCAACTGAGGCGCGGCGGCCTCAGGCCGCGTCGTGGAAGATCACGCCTAGCGTGAAGCGCTCGCCGCTGCGGATCCGGCTGACGCCGTGGCGCAGCGCGACGCGGTAGAGCCCGCGGCTGCCGATGACGGGGCGATGGTGCACGGCGAAGATCACCCCCTCTCCCTGCGCCAGCGGCACCACCTCGGCGCGGGACTGCATGCGGGGGCGCTGCTCGGTCAGCACGAACTCGCCGCCGGTGAAGTCGCGCCCGGGGGCGGAGAGCAGAACCGCCACCTGCAGCGGGAAGGCCAGCGACCCGTAGAGATCCTGGTGCAGGCAGTTGTAGTCGCCGGGCCCGTAGCGCAGCAGCAGCGGCGTCGGCTTGGTCTGGCCGGCGGCATGGCATTCGGCGCGAAAGGCGCCGAGCTCCGCGGGGTAGCGCCGCGCCTCCCCGAGCGTCACGGCCCAGCGGTTCGCGAGCGGCACAAGCCGCGGATAGAGCCCCGTGCGCAGCGCCGCGACCCGATCCGGCAGGGGGTCCGCGAAATACTTGTACTCCCCGCGACCGAAGCCGTGCCTGGCCATGACGATGCGGCTGCGGAACCCGTCCTCCCCGTCGTACAGCGCGGCCAGCGCGGCGCAGTCCGCGGGCGAGAGCAGCGGCGTGCCGGTCGCGGCGCAGCCGTAGCGGTCGAGGTCGTCCTCGATGCGGGGCCAATCGAGCTGTTCGAGATTCATGCCCCGATCCTGCCACGCCGGCGGGCGCGCTGCCTCCCGCCCGTTGCGGTCAGGCGGCGATGCCGATCTCGCCCGGATCGAGCTTCGCCATGGGAATCGCGCATTCCATGACGATCGACAGCGCCAGGGCCGGCGCCAGCACGTCCTTCGCCATCGCCATCCCCTGCTGCACCGCCAGGCCGAAGGCGATGGGCCATTCCCGCGGCGACCCGCAGCGTGCCGCCACATGCGGCGCCCAGGACGGCCAGAGCGTGCGGACATAGTCCATCGGCAGCATCGCCGGGCCATGCCCCTCCGGGATGCGCGGGATGCCGAAACCGGGCGTGCCGACGCTGGCGCTGACGTGCCGGACAATCTCGATCATGTCGGGCGGCGTCGCGCCCAGCGCCTGCGCCTGGCCGGCGCCGAGGGACCAAAGCGAGAGGCGGTCCTCCAGCAGCGGCGCGTTGATCGCGTCGCCGAAGAAGAAGCGCCGGCCATCGGCGGTTTCCGCCACGGCGAAGGTCGCGCCGGCAGCGGGCGCGCGCCGCACCGCCATCTGGCAGGCGAAGCCGCCGAGCGCGCCGAGGATGGCGAAGAGCGATTCGGCATGCGCGCCGCGATCGGTCGTCGCGGCCTGGATCGCCGACTGCAGCAGCTCCTGCGCGGCAACCCGGGCGCCGACCAGCGGATCCTCGGCGCGCCTCGCCGCGATCTCGCGCGCGATGGCGTCCTCCACCACCGCCTGGCGTCGTGCCGCGTCTTCGGGTTCGGGGGCGCCCATCACGGCGCGACGGGCGTGCGCAGCAGCAGGCCGCGCCCGAAGACCCGCCCCAGCAGCGCCACCGCGCCGATCGCCAGGCCGTGCGACAGCAGGACCTCGAGCGACGCGTCGAGGTGATGGAACAGCGACAGCCCAGCGGAACACAACGCCGCGGAGGCCAGCCCCGCCAGCGCCAGCACAGGCCCCGGCCGCACCGGCCCGGCATGCCGCAGCAGCAGCAGCAGCCCCGCGCCCAGCGGCACGCCGAGGAAGATGATGAACTGGATGCAGCCGCCGCTCAGCCGCGGTGCCAGCGCATCCTCGCCCATCCGCGCCATGTCGGCGAGGCAGCCGAGGCCGAGCGTCGCCAGCCAGGCCAGCGCGAAGGGCAGCGGCAGCAGCGCCCAGCGCGCCGAGCGGTCCGCCCGCGCCAGCATGGCGGCGGCCAGGGCGGCCGTCGCGCCGGTGGCGACGGCGCCGAGCCATTGCAGCCCCTCCTGCGGCAGCGTCAGGCGCTGCATGAGGTCCGGCCGCAGCCCCTCGGCCAGCACGATCGCGCCGATCGCCACGACCGCGCCGGCGAGCCAGATCGCCGTCTGCGCCGCCGGCGAGGGCAGGCGCCGCACAGGCCGCAGGTCGCTGGCCAGGCAGCCGATGAGGTCTTCGGTCCGCACGCCTATTCCCCCGCCCCGCCGAGCCTGCGGCGCAGCGCCTTCACCGCCCGATGCGTCGCCACCTTCAGAGCCCCCACCGACATGCCGGACCGGGCGCTGGCCTCCGCCAGCGACAGGTCCTCGAGCTTGGCCAGGGCGAGCGCCGTGCGCTGGGCCTGCGGCAATTCCGCCACCGCCGCGCGCAGCCGCGCCTGATCCAACCGTTCCTCAGCGACATTCGCCGCGGGGGCGGCCAAGGTTTCACCGAATTCATCTATGGGCGTCTCGCGCCCCTGCCTGCGCCCATGCCGGCGGAGGCGGTCGATGGCGCGGCGGTCGGCGATGGCGGCCATCCAGGGGCGGATCGGTCGCGGCGGCTCGTAGCTCGCGCGCAGCTGGTGGATGGTCAGCAGCGCGTCCTGGACGGCGTCCTCGGCCTCCGCCGTATCGCGGATGCGACGCCGCACCACGGCGCGGAGGAAGGGCAGGCACGCGCGCAGCAGGCGGTCATAGGCGCGGGCATCGCCGCCTTGCGCCGCCGCCATCCACGCTTCCCATTCGCCTTCCGTGCCGGCCATGGGCGCGGCCTAGCACGGAAGGCGATGCGGTTGCATCAACCCACCAGGGCGGGCCGCCGCGCACGCCAGGCATGCGCACGCTCATAGTGGTCGCCGGCCTGGAACAGCAGCGCCTCCTGGAAGGGCTTGGCGACAAGCTGCATCGCCACCGGCAGGTCGCCCTCGCCGAAGCCGGTGCAGAGCGTCAGGCCGGGCCAGCCCGTCACGTTGAAGGGGATGGTGAAGTTGGGCTTCTCCAGGAAGCCCCACTTCGGCACGGCATCGATCCGCGGCGCCTCCCCGGGCTGGGCGGCGGTGATCAGGATGTCGCAGTCGGCGGCCGCCGCGGCGGCGCGCGCGGTCAGTTCCAGCCGCTTCTTCTGCGCCGCCAGGTAGTCCGCCGCGGAGAGGCCGGCGGCCATGATCAGGCGGTCGCGCAGCAACTCGCCATAGAGCGAGGTGTCGCGCTTCATCCAGGCCTCGTGCACGGACCACGCCTCGGCCAGCAGGATGATCCAGCCGCAGGCGTTGAACTCGGCGAGGCTCGGCAGGGTGATGTCGCGGACCGTCGCGCCTTCCTTCCGGAAGAAGGCGGCGGCATCGTCGATGCCCTTGAGCGTGGCGGGGCTGACGGGATTGTCGGTCTCGTGGAAGTGGCGGATCACGCCGATGCGGAGGCCCTTCACGCCGGAGCCGATGCCGGCGCGATAGTCCGGCACGGGGACATCGGCGCTGGCCGGATCGGCGGGATCATGGCCCGCCATCGCCTGCAGCAGGATGGCGCAGTCCTCGACCGTCCAGGCCATCGGACCGGTGTGATCGAGCGTCTGCGCCAGCGGCAGCACGCCCATGCGGGAACAGCGCCCGTAGGTCGGCTTGATGCCGGCGATGCCGCAGAGCGCGGCCGGCCCGCGGATCGATCCGCCGGTGTCGGAGCCCGTGCCGCCCAGGATCATCCCGGTGGCGACGGCGGCGCCGGTGCCGGAGGAGGAGCCGGCCGGCATGTGGTCCGGGTTCCAGGGATTGCGCGCGGGCTGCCAGGGCAGGTCGAAGCTCGGGCCGCCGAAGGCGAATTCATGCGTCGAGAGCTTGCCCAGCATGACCACGCCGGCATCCGCCAGCTTGCGCACCGTATAGGCATCGGCCTTCGGCACATGGTCCTTCAGCACGGCGGAATGCGCCGTCGTGGCGAGGCCCGCGGTCTCGTAGATGTCCTTGTGCGCGAAGGGGATGCCCTCCAGCACGCCGCGGGACTCGCCCTTCATCACGCGCGCCTCGGACGCCTTGGCCTCAGCGATGGCGCGGTCCGGGGTCTGCTGGATGAAGGCATGCACCACGGGGTCGATGGTCTCGGCCCGCGCCAGGCAGGCCTGGGTCAGTTCGACGGGCGAGAGGCTGCGCGCGGCGATCTGCTTCGCGGCCTCGGCAATGGAAGGGATCATCAGCCGCGCTCCGCCGTGAAGGTGACGGCAGGCTCCACCGCGGCGGCGCCAGCGGAGAGCGGCGCGGTGCCGGCAGGCGGCGTGCGGACGGAGGCCTGCATCGCCTCCATCGCGCCCCAGACGGCGTGGACGGAGGCAAGTTGCGCCGGCGTGGGCGAAAGGCCGGCCTTCGCCATCAGCACGGCGAAATCGGCGGCGGAGAGGGCGGGGGGCTGCATGGGCAGGGCTCCGGCAGGGTCGGGGCGGCAGTATGCCCATGCCCCGGCACGGGCGTGAACCCGCCGATCCGCGCGTCGGGCACGCGGTTGCCAAGCCTTTCGGCAGGCGGCTAGGCTGGCTGCTGAAACATGCGGCGGGCCACGTCCCGATCGCGAGCGGAGGGACGGACATGAAGGTCGGCGAGGCGATCGCGGAGATCATGAAGCGCGAGGGTGTCGAGATCCTCTGCGGCTATCCCGTGAACCACCTGATCGAGTTCGCCGCAGCGCGCGACATCCGCCCCGTCATGGTCCGGCAGGAGCGCATCGGCCTGCATATGGCCGACGGCATCAGCCGCGTGACCTCGGGCAGGAAGATCGGCGCCTTCTGCATGCAGCACGGGCCGGGCGCCGAGAACGCCTATGGCGGCGTCGCCCAGTGCTACGGCGAGAGCATCCCTGTGCTGGTCGTGCCGCAGGGCTATCCGCGGCGGATCGCGCATATCGACCCGAATTTCAACTCCTCCGAGGCGATGCGCCATGTGGTGAAGTCGGCCGAGCCGGTGATCATCGCCGCCGAGGTCAGCAACATCATGCGCCGCGCCTTCACGCGGCTGCGCAACGGCCGCGGCGGCCCCGTGATCGTCGAAGTGCCGACGGACATGTGGAACGAGGAGGTCGGCGACCTCGTCTATGAGCCGGTGATGGCGACGCGCTACGCCCCCGACCCGGCCGAGATCAAGCGCGCCGCGGCGATGATCGCCAATGCCAAGCGCCCCGTGATCTATGCCGGCACCGGCATCCACTGGGCCCAGGCCTGGGGCCAGCTTGCCCAGCTTTCGGCGTTGCTCGCCGCGCCGGTCTGCACCAGCCTCGGCGGCAAGTCTTCCTTCAACGAGGAGCATCCCCTGTCGCTCGGCGCCGCGGGCGTCGCCATGGGCAAGCATATGCGGGTGATGCTGGACAAGGCGGACCTCGTCATCGGCCTGGGCGTTTCCTACACGGAGACGAATTTCGGGCCGAAGATGCCGAAGGGGCCGAAATTCATCCACGCCACCCTCGACCCGATGCACCTGAACAAAGACGTGAAGGCCGATATCGGGCTGATCGGTGACGCCGCGCTGACGATCGACATGCTGCTGGCGGAGCTTGCCGGCCACATCAAGTCGCCGCGCGATCCCGCGCCCGTCGCCGCGGAGATCCAGTCCATCAAGGAGCCCTGGCTGGCCGAGTGGATGCCGAAGCTGACCAGCAACGACGCGCCGCTCAACCCCTATCGCGTGCTCTGGGACCTGCAGCACACGGTGGACAAGGACAACTGCATCATCACCCATGATGCCGGCAGCACCCGCGACCAGATCTCGCCGTTCTGTAAGTCCACCACGCCGCTCTCCTACCGCGGCTGGGGCAAGACGACGCAGCTCGGCTCCGGGCTCGGCCTGGCGATGGGCGCGAAGCTGGCGGCACCCGACAAGCTCTGCATGAATGTCTGGGGCGATGCCGCCATCGGCTTCACGGGCAT
>JAIYAI010000406.1 GCA_027489135.1 Acetobacteraceae bacterium | reverse complement strand
GGCGGGCGCAACGGCGTCGGCCCGAACCTCTACGATTCGGTCGGCAAGCCCCATGGGCACGTCGCCAGCTTCAACTACTCCGCTGCGCTGAAGGGCAAGCCGGGCCCCTGGACCTATGCGGAACTCGACGCATGGCTCACCAACCCGATGCAGTACGCGCCCGGCACCCGCATGGCCTTCGCCGGCGTCCGCGACCCCAAGACCCGCGCCGACATCATCGCGTATCTGCGCAGCCTCTCGGCCAACCCGGTGCCGCTGCCGTAAGGCGGCGGTCCCCTCACCTCAGGGAGTTCCGGGCATGGCTCCGCTTCCGGGCGGCATGCCCGACCCCACCCGCGACCTGACCGGCTATGGCCGGTCGCCGCCCGATCCGGCCTGGCCGGAGGGCGCGCGCCTCGCCCTCTCCTTCGTCGTCAATGTCGAGGAGGGGGCCGAGCTCTCGCTCACCAGCCAGGATGAGCGGAACGAGAGCACCTACGAGATCCGCGAGGAGGTCGAGGGCCACCCCGACCCCGCCATGGAGACCCACTTCGCCTATGGGGCGCGGACGGGGATGTGGCGGATCCTCGACATCTTCGACGCCTTCGGGGTGCAGGCCACCTTTTCCTCCTGCGGCCGCGCCGTCGCTGCGACGCCGGCGCTGGCCGCCGAACCCGCCGCCCGCGGGCACGAGATCAGCGCGCATGGCTGGCGCTGGGAACGCCATGCCGGCATGGCGGAGGCGCACGAGCGCGGCATCATCGCGCACACGGTGGATGCCATCGCCGCCGCCGCGGGCCAGCGGCCCGTGGGCTGGCACACCCGCAGCGCGCCCTCGGTCAACACGCGCCGCCTGGTCGTGGAGGAGGGCGGCTTCCTCTACGACAGCGACGCCTATGACGACGACCTGCCGCGCATCGTCCGGGTGGGCGAGCGGGCGCATGTCATCATGCCCTACGCCTTCGACACCAACGACATGCGCTTCTCCCCCGGCGGTGGCTTCATCCAGCCCGAGGATTTCGGCCGCTACTGCATCGGCGCCTTCGACTGGCTGATGCGGGAGGGCGCGACGGCGCCGAAGATGATGTCGGTCGGGCTGCACCTGCGGATCATCGGCCGCCCCGGGCGCATGCGCGGCCTCGAGATGCTGCTCGAGCACGTGGCGCGCACGCCCGGCGTCTGGGTGGCGCGGCGGGCCGACATCGCCCGCCACTGGAAGCAGCGCTTCGCGCCCGAGGCGTAGCCCTCCCCCGCTGGCGGGGGAGGGTTGGGGGGGGGCCGAGACGCGCGGCCTACGTCGGCTTGACGCCGGCGGTCCGCAGCTGTCCTTGGCGCGCGGCCTACGTCGGCTTCACGCCGGCGGTCCGCACGACATTCCCCCACCGGGCCCCCTCCTGCGCGACGAAGGCCGCGATCTCGGTGGGGGAGGGCGTGCCCAGCGACACCACGCCGACATTGACCAGCCGCTCCTGCGACGCCGGCTCGGCGAGGATCTCGCGGATCGCCGTCGCAAGCCGCGCGCCCACCGCCGGGTCCGTCCCCGCCGGCGCGCAGACCACGAACCAGTTCGTCGAGACCACGCCGGGCAGGCCGAGTTCCTTCACCGTCGGCACGTCGGGCAGCGCCGCGATGCGCTCCGCCGAGGACACCGCCAGACCGCGCAGGCTGCCCGCCCGGATCGCCGCCGCATTCGCGCCGGAGGTGTCCCAGAGCGAGGTCGTCTGGCCCGACAGCACGGCCTGCTGCGCCTCCGACGCGCCGCGGAAGGGCACGTGCAGCAGCTGCGTCCCCGTCTCCATGCCGAACAGCACGCCGGTCAGGTGCCCTGCCGAGCCGACGCCGGAGGAGCCGAAGCTCACCTCCTCCGCCCGCGTCTTCGCCTTGGCGATATACTCCGGCAGGGTCTTCAACGGCCCGTCGCCCTTCACCGCGCAGACGATCGGCGCGCCGCCCAGCATGGCGATCCAGGCGAAGGCCTTGGTCGGATCGTAGGTGAGGTTCGGAAAGAGCGACGGCGCCACGGCGAGCGGCCCGGTGTTGCTGACCAGCAGCGTATGCCCGTCGGGTGCGGACTGCGCCCCGGCCGCGGTGCCGACGGTGCCGCCGGCGCCGGCGCGGTTCTCGATGACGAAGGGCTGGCCGAAGCGCGCCGCCAGACGCTCCGCGAGCGGCCGGACGATGATGTCGGAGGTACCGCCGGGCGCGTAGGGGTTGATGATCTTCACCGGCCGGTTCGGCCATGTGCCCTGGGCGGAGGCGAGGTGCGGCGCGGCCAGCAGCGCCGGCGTCGAGAGAAGAAGGTGTCGGCGCTGCATGGCGTCCCGGTCCCTGTTCGAGTGTGTGGTCGTGGCGCAGCAAGCGCCATGCCGTTCAAGCGCGATCGTCCGAGGCGAAAGCGCCGAGGGCGTGGATCACGCTCTAGCGCAGGCAGGCCCAGCGCCGTAGCACCGCGGCGGCCGCGTCGCCGATGCGGGCGCCGAGCGCCGCGGCGCGGGGATTCACGGCGGAGATGACGCCGTCCTCGAAGGACGACACGCCCTCGCCGATGCGGGCCGACACGGCGGAGACGGTGAAGGCTGCGACGCCCGCTGCCTCCAGCGCGGGCAGGCGGGACATGCCCCATCCCTCCGGCCCGCCGCCGGCATCGTTGAACACCGCGGCGAAGGCGGGAACGCCGCGCAGCGCCATGATCGGCTGCCCACCGACGAGCGCGCCATGCGAACCGGTGACGACGATCTCCCCCGCATCCTCGGGCCGCACCAAAGACGCGCTATCCAGCAGCAGGATCCGCCGCACCGCGCCGGGCGGGGCAGGGGCCTCCGCGCGGGATTCCGCCCCCGGGGCGAGCGCCGCGCGGCGATGCGGCGCGGTGGCGAGGCGCCCGGCGGCGTCCCGGCAGGCCATGCCCGGCACGACTCCGACGGCGCGTGCCGGCGCATTGGCGTGGCTGATCACGCCCCGCGCCAGCATGTCCTGCGTATCGCCGATGCGGCAGGACATGTGCCCGACCGTCGCGGCCGGGATGCCGTAGGGCTCGAGCAGCGCGAGCGAGCCGATGCCGGCATCGTCGCGCCCCACGCCGCCATCGTTCAGCACCACCGCCCGCGCGCCTGCCTTGGCCGCGAGCTGCCCCGGATAGCGCCCGCCATGCGAGCCGGAGACGACGACCGCGCCCTCTGCCTCCGGCGGCAGCTTCGTGATCGTGTCCGCGAGGATCACACCGCTTCCGCCTTGAAGCGGAACCCGTCGCCCCAGCGGCCGATGCGCCCGCTCGACGGCGAGGGGAAATGCCCGGTGCAGAGCAGCGTGTTCGCCTCGCAATGGTGCTCGAAGAACTTGCGCCGGGTGACGCCGCCGGCGACCCGGTCCGTGTCCGCGCGCATGCCGAGTTCTGGGTAGCGCATCTGCAGCGGCGAATGGACCATGTCGCCGGTCAGCACCGCCTCGATCTTCCCCTTGCCGATCTCGACCGCGACATGCCCCGGCGTGTGCCCCGGCGTCGGCGTCAGCTGGAAATGATCGCCCAACCGATGTGTGTCCTTCACCACGTCGACGCGCCCGGCCTCGATCACCGGGATGACGCTGTCGGCGATGACGTCGTTGGGCTCGCGCTTGTGCTCCTCGACCCAGAAATTCAGCTCCTGCTCGGCGAAGAGGTAGCGGGCCTTGGGGAACATCGGCACCCAGCGCCCGTTCTCGAGCTTGGTGTTCCAGCCGACATGGTCGACGTGCAGGTGGGTGCACATGACGTAGTCGATGTCGTCCGGCTTCAGGCCGGTCGCCGCGAGACCCTTGGTCCACTTGTCGTGCTGCATCTGGTGCCAGAAGGGCCGCGTCGGCCGGTTCTTGTGGTTGCCGACGCAGGTGTCGACCATGACGTTGTGGTGCGGCGTCTGCACGACGTAGCTCTGGATGCAGAGCGTCAGGTTGCCGGTCGCCTTGTCGATCGCGCCGAGCTCCTCCATCCAGCCGCGGTTCTCTTCCAGCACCTCCTTCTTGAGGTCGGGGAAGAAGGTCAACGGATCGAAGAGCGGCTCCTCCTGCTCGATGATCCGGTGGATCGTCATGTCGCCGAGCCTGAAGGTGGTGGCCATCGCGTCTCGCTCCCTTGGCGTTGGCACCGATGCTACGCGCGGATCTCCCCCCTGGAAAGCCGCGCGCCGATGCGTCAGGGTCCGCCGCAAACCGGAGGAACGGCATGACGGGCATCGGGCGACGCGGCTTGGCAGGTCTCGGGCTGGCAACACTGGCGCGGCCGGCGCTTGCGCAGGATGGCTGGCCCAGCCGGCCCGTGCGCATCATCGTCCCCTTCACGCCCGGCGGATCGAACGACGCCATGGCGCGGCCGCTCTCCGAGCGGCTGCAGGCGCGCTTCGGCCAGCCCTTCGTCATCGAGAACCGGCCCGGCGCCGGCAGCGCCGTCGGCGTCGGCATGGTCGCGCAGGCGGCGCCCGATGCGCATACGCTGCTGGTCACCACCTCCTCCGTCGCAGCGATCGGCGCGGTGCAGGGCACGAGCTTCGACCCCACGAAGGACCTCGACACCGTTGCCTTCATCGCCAAGGCGCCGCTGGTCGTGCTGGTGAAGCCTGACAGCCGGTTCCGGTCGATCAAGGACATCGTGGCGGCGGACAAGGCGCGGCCGGGGACCCTGACCTACGCCACCTCGGGCCCGGGCAGCACCACCCACATCATGACGGAACTCTTCAACCTGCGCGCCGGCACGCAGCTGGTGCATGTGCCCTATCGTGGCACCGCGCCGGCGCTGACCGACGTGGTGGCCGGGCGGGTCGACATGATGTTCACCACCATCGCCAGCGGCGCGGGGCAGATCCGCGGGAACCTGCTGAGGATCATTGCCTATTGCGACGACGGACGGCCGGAAGGGACGCCCGATGCGCCGACGGTGAAGCAGGAGGGCATCGACTACACCGGCAACATCTGGTGGGGGCTGTTCGGGCCGCGCGGCCTGCCGGCAGGACCGCGGGAGCGGCTGAACGCGGCAGTGAACGATGTGCTGCGCGATCCCGCCTTCGCGCGGTACCTGGCCAATGAGGGCGCAGTGCCGGCGCCGATGACGACGGCGCAGTTCGACGGCTTCGTGCGGCAGGAACACACGCTGCTCAGGGAGGTGGTGGCGGCGGCGAAGATCCGGGCGGATTGAGAGAGCGAGGCTCCGCCTCGCGCTCCGCCAGGAGGCTCTGCCTCCTGGACCTCCGCCGAGGGGCGCGCCGCCCCCCGGGCCCCGTCATCAGATGACCTTGGCCTCGGCCAGTGCCGATACCTCGGCGTCCGACAGGCCCAGCATCCCGCGGAGCACATCCCCCGCATCTGCGCCCAGCGCACCCGTCGGCACGTGGTCCTCCACCGGCACGCCTGACAGCCGCAGCGGCGAGTGCGGCACGGTGATGTCGCCGAAGACGGGATGCGCGACGCGTTCCAGCGCCCCGCGGCCCAGCAGATGAGGGTCCTCCACGACCTCGTCGAGCGTGCGCACCGGCGCCGACGGGACACGCTCCGCCAACAGCATTTCGAAGACGCGCTGCTTGGGGTGCGGCGCGGTCCAGGAGCCCACCATCGCGTCCACCGCTTCCAGGTTGCGGATGCGCTCCTTCACCGTGCGGAAGCGCGGATCCTCCCCCGCCGCCTCCTGCCCGAAGGCGCGCAGAAGCCCCTGCCACTGCCCCTCATTGCCGATGATGATGGCGATATATCCGTCCGCGCAGGGATAGACGTTGTGCGGGCTCAGCGAGAGCCCGCCATGCTTGTTGCCCACCCGCTTCGGCGGCGGCGCGCCCGGCTTCAGCAGGCTCATCGCCGAGAGTAGCGGGAAGACGTTGGCTTCCAGCATGGAGACCTCGACGGCGCGCGCGACGCCCGTCCGTTCCCGGTCCAGCAGCGCCGTCACGATCGCGCCGTAGAGGTGGATGCCGGCCAGGAAGTCGCTGACGGCCGGTCCCGATTTCAGCGGCGGCCCGTCGCTCTCGCCGGTCAGGCTCATGAACCCCGCCATGGCCTGCACCGTCAGGTCCATCGCCGGGTAGTCGCGGTAGGGGCCGGAGGACCCGTAGCCCGAGGACGCCGCGTAGATCAGCCGCGGGTTTGCCGCCATCAGCGCCGCCGCGCCGAGGCCGAGACGGTCCATCACGCCGGGCGCGAAATTCTCCACCAGCACATCGGCCTTCAGCGCCAGCTTCCGCAGGATCTCCCGCCCCTGCTCCGTCTTCAGGTCGAGGCGGAGCGATTCCTTCCCCGCATTCAGCGCCGCGAAGGGCAGCACGAAGCCGCCCTCGGCGCGGCGGCGCAGATGCTCGCCGCCCGGCGGCTCGATCTTGATCACCCGCGCGCCGCCCGCGGCGAGCAGGAAGGTGGCATAGGGCCCGTTGTAGATCTGCGTCAGGTCGAGGACGGTCAGCCCCGACAGCGGTCTCGGCGTTTCCATGCGCGCGAGGCTAGGTCACTGAGGCATGACCGGCCAGACCCAGGCCACCAGCACCGACCCCACCGCCAGCACGATCAGCGACAGCGGCGCGCCGAGGCGCGGATAATCCACGAAGCGGTAGCCGCCCGGCCCCATCACCAGCGTGTTGCACTGGTGCCCGATCGGCGTGAGGAAATCGCAGGCCGCGCCGATGGCGACCGCCATGAGGAAGGCGTCCGGCCCAACCCCCATGCGCGTCGCCAGCCCCGCCGCGATCGGGCCCATCACCAGCACCGTCGCCGCGTTGTTCAGGAAGGGCGTCACCGCCATGGCGATCGCCATGATCACCGCGATGGTCGCCGTCGCCGGCAGCCCCTCCAGCAGCGGCGCGATCCAGCCCGCCAGCAGCTCCGTGCCGCCCGTCGCGCGCACGGCCTCGCTCAGCGGGATCAGCGCGCCGAGCAGCACCAGCAGCGGCCATTCCATCGCCTCATAGGCCTCGCGCATCGTCATGCTGCGGGTCAGCAGCACCAGCACGGCGGCGGTGAAGAAGACGATCTGCACCGGCGCCAGCCGGAAGGCCAAGGCCAGGATCGCCGCGCCCAGGATCAGCGCCGGCAGCCAGCTACGCCGGCTGCGGCCGAGCGGCAGGTCGCGCTGCGTGAGCGGCAGGATGCCGAGCTCCGCCAGCGCCTCCGGCACCCGCTCCGCCTCGCCCTTCAGGATCACCACGTCGCCCCGCCGCAGCCGCACCTCGGACAGCCGCTCCGTCAGGCTGCGTCCGCGGCGGCTGACGGCGAGCAGGCCGAGACCGAAGCGCTCGGACAGCCGCGCCTCCGCCGCGCTGCGCCCGATCAGCACGCTGTCCGCCGTGACGACGCCTTCCAGCACCGACGTCGTCTCCTCGGGCTCCTCCGTCGTGTGCTTCTCGGCGTCCAGCGCCAGGCCGGCGCGGGCGAGCACGCGCTCCAGCTCTTCCGGCTCGCCCTCCAGCAGCAGGATGTCGTTGGCGGCGATGCGCGCATCGGCCGGGGGCGGGGCGTGGCGCTGGCCGTCGCGCAGCAGGGCGGTGACCCGGAAATGCTGCTCCGCCAGCTCCTCGACCTCCGCGACCGAGAGGCCGATCGCCTTGCTTTCGCGCGGCACCAAGGCCTCCGTCGCATAGTCCGGCAGGCGCAGCGCATCGGCCATGGTGGCGCCGGCCTGGCGGTCCCGCGGCAGCAGGCGCCAGGCGAAGGTGAGGAAGACCAGCCCCGCCAGCGCCACGCCGATGCCGACCGGGGCGTAGTCGAACATGCCGAAGGGCTGGCCCGTCACCTCCTCCCGCACGCGGGAGACGATGATGTTCGGCGAGGTTCCGACCAGCGTCACCAACCCGCCGAGCAGCGCCGCGAAGGACATCGGCATCAGCAGCGCGGAGGCGGGCGTGCCGGTCTTCCGGCCGAGCTGGATCGCCACCGGCATGAACACCGCGAGCGCGCCGATGTTCTTGCTGAGGGCGGAGGCGACCATCACCGCCCCGGCCAGCGCGGGCACCTGGACCGCGGCGCGCGTGAGATGCGGCAGCACGGGCTGCATCATCGCCTCCACCGCGCCGGACCGGGAAACGGCGGCGCTGACGATCAGCGCACTGCCCACGATGATGACGATGTCGTCGCCGAAGCCGGTGAAGGCGCGGTCATAGGGCACGATGCCGGTGACGATGCCGGCCAGCAGCGCGAGCAGCGCGACCAGGTCGTAGCGCAGCCGCCCCCAGGCGAAGAGCACCAGCGCGGCGCCGAGGATGCCGAAGGCGAAGCCCTGCTGCAGCGTCACGCGACCATTCCCCGAACCCGGACCGCAACGTCCGTGGCGGGGATGGGTTGCCTGCCGGGTCCCGCGGTCCCTACATCCGCGCAGGATGCGGGAGGGGCGGTCATGGAGGATGTGCTGGTCATCGGCGGTGGCGTCGGCGGGCTGACGCTGGCGCTCTGCCTGCACCGCAACGGCATCCCCTGCACGGTGCTGGAGGCGGTGCCGGAGATCCGGCCCCTCGGCGTCGGCGTGAACATCCTGCCGCACGGCGCGGCCGAACTGGCGCGGCTTGGCGTGGCCGAGGCCCTGCTGCGCCACTGCGTGCAGACCGACGAGGCAAATTTCTTCAACCGCTATGGGCAGTTGGTCCATCGCGAGCCGCTCGGCCGCGCCGCCGGCTACGACCACCCGCAGATGTCGATCCACCGCGCCGACCTGCATGCGGAGCTGCTGGCCGCGGCGCGCGAACGTCTCGGCGCGGGCCGCGTGCTGCTCGACCGCCGCGTGGCACGGGTGGAGCAGGACGCGACGGGCGTGACGGTGCATGTCGTCGGCGCGCCGTCGCTGCGCGGCTCCGTCGCCATCGGTTCCGACGGCATCCACTCCGCCGTGCGCAAGCAGCTCCATCCCGGCGAGGGCGACCCGAAGTACACGGGCTACAACATGTGGCGCGGCGTGACGCCCTGGCCGCGCTTCCTGACCGGCGCCTCGCTGACCCGCGTCGGCTGGCTGACCACCGGCAAGATGGTGATCTACCCGATCCGCAACGCGGTGAACGAGCGCGGCGACCAGTTGATCAACTGGGTTTTCGAGGTGGAGACGGACACCTACCGCTCCCGCCGCGACTGGAACCTGCCGGGCCGCGCCGAGGACGTGATCGCCTATGTGAAGGACTGGCGCTTCGACTGGCTCGACGTGCCGGCGATGGTCGCCGCCAGCGAGGTGCTGCTGGAATTCCCCATGGTAGACCAGGACCCGCTGCCCTGGTGGACCCAGGGGCGGATCACGCTGCTCGGCGACGCGGCGCACCCGATGGTGCCGCGCGGGTCGAACGGCGCGGGGCAGGCGATCCTCGACGCGCGGTGCCTCGCGGATCTTCTCGCCAAGGGCGATCCCGTCGCCGCCCTGAAGGACTACGAAGCCCAGCGCCTGCCGGCGACGACGAAGGTGGTGCTGACCAACCGCGCCAATCCGTCCGACGCCATCCTGCGCGAGGTCTTCGAGCGCACCGGCGACAAGCCCTTCGACCGGATCGAGGACGTGATCTCGGCCGAGGAAATGCTGGCC